>NZ_JAYGIC010000120.1:0-15835 GCF_034931105.1 Synechococcus sp. CCY9201
CTGCCGCCCCCGGATCCCGAGCAGCCGATGGAGCCGCCGCCGCCGCCACCGCCCCAGGGGGAGCAACCGCCGCAGGAGCCGGAGCAACCCGATGAACCCGACCAGAACGAGGACAACCAGGACGACGACCAGGACGAAGACGACACCCCGGACGACCAGCCGCCTCCCCAGGTGCCGGAGGAATTCCTGCTCGACCCCGAAGCCATCGCCATCGACCCCGACCTGCTGCTGTTCAACGCTGCAAAGGCCCGCAGCGGCGGCAGCGGCAAGCGCAGCGTGGTGCTCAGCGATTCCCGCGGTCGCTACGTGAAACCGATGCTGCCCCGCGGCCCGGTGACGCGCATCGCCGTGGATGCCACCCTGCGGGCCGCCGCCCCGTATCAGAAAGCCCGCCGGGAGCGGGAGCCGCACCGAACGGTGATCGTGGAGGATGGCGACCTGCGGGCCAAGCAACTGCAACGCAAGGCCGGCGCCCTGGTGATCTTCCTGGTGGATGCCAGCGGTTCGATGGCGCTCAACCGCATGCAGAGCGCCAAGGGTGCCGTGATCCGGCTGCTCACCGAGGCCTACGAAAACCGCGACGAAGTCGCCTTGATCCCCTTCCGCGGTGAGCAGGCCGAGGTGCTTCTGCCCCCCACCCGATCGATCACCGCGGCCCGGCGCCGGCTGGAATCGATGCCCTGCGGCGGCGGTTCGCCCCTGGCCCATGGTCTTTCCCAGGCGGCACGGGTGGGCGCCAATGCCCTCGCCACCGGCGATCTGGGCCAGGTGGTGGTGGTGGCGATCACCGACGGCCGCGGCAACGTGCCCCTGAGCCGCTCCCTCGGCCAACCCGAGCTGGAGGGCGAGGAACCGGTGGACCTCAAGGAGGAGGTGAAGCAGGTGGCCGGCCGTTACCGCGCCCTGGGGCTGAAGCTGCTGGTGATCGACACCGAGCGCAAGTTCATCGGCAGCGGCATGGGCAAGGAACTGGCCGAGGCCGCCGGCGGCAAGTACGTGCAGTTGCCCAAGGCCAGCGATCAGGCGATCGCTGCGATCGCCCTGGAAGCGATCAACGGCGTCTGAGCTGCAACGGTCCCGGCCTCAGGCTTTCACCGTTTCACCTCTTCACTGGCTCACGGCGCGAGGCTGGTTGGTTCGGGCACGCGAGACCGACGGGCTGCCAGCTTTTTCACGATCCGCCTGTTCCCGGTCCGCCTGGTCGCGCTTTTCGCGTTCCGCCTTCTCCCGGGCCGCCTTGTCACGCGCCTGGCCGGTCTGGGCGGGGTAGAGCTCTTCGAAGAACTTGCCCAGGCCGATGGCCAGGCTGCGGATCCCATCGACGAACTGGGGGTCGCCCGTGAGCTTGTTCACGTCACCGCCCACCGCCTCCCAGCGGGCCGTGAGCTTCTCGGCATTGGTCACAGTGCCTTTGAGCTCGCTCACGGTCTGGGGGTTGTCCAGGGCGGCGGTGAGGTTGCGCACATGCCGGCCGGCCTGGGCCGCCTCGACGGTGGCGGTGTTGAGATTGTCCAGGATCGGATCGGCCTTCTTCACGGCCGTGTTGAGCTCCTGCACCAGTTTCTGCGCCTCGCGCAGGAAGCGATCCGCCTCGTTGGAGGTGCGATCGAAACTCACGGTGGTTCCCACCAGTTTGTCCACCAGCTTCTGGCGCTCGCTCTCGGCCAGGATCCGCTGCATCGTCTCGGTGACGGTGCCGAGACTCGCCTGGGCGCCGCCCTCGATGCGGCTGCCGTTGCAGAGCATCAGCTTGGTGTTGCAGCCCGGACTGCGCGGCCCGGGCGTGCTGGCCGGCAGGGGTTTGCCGCTGCTCACCAGCGCCACCACCGCATCTCCCCCCAGCAACGAGCCGGTGCCCACCAGGGCCTGGGTGGGGCGGGCCAGACGGAGATCAGGATCGGTGATCTCCAGATCAGCCAGCACCGCCTCCGGGGTGACCCGCACCCGGCGCACATTGCCCACCAGCACGCCCCGGAAGGAGACCGGCGAGCGATCCGCCAGGCCGGCGGCATCCTGGAAGCTGGCCTGCACCGTCCAGGTGTCGCGGCGCAGGGAGATGCCCTTCAGCCAGAGCCAGAGCGCGCCACCACCCACGATGGCGGCGAGAAGGGAAAAGCCCACCAGGGCTTCACGGACACTGCGGCGCATCGTTCAGACCTCCTTGGGCTGCATGGGTCCGCGCAAGCTGCCGCTCCGGAACTGCTCGACGTAGGGATTATCGGTGCTGCGGAACTCCTCCACGGTGCCCTGCCAACGAAAGCGGCCGTCGTAGAGGAGCACGAGCCGCTCACCGGAGCGCTCGATCGTGCTCATCACGTGGCTCACCACCACCGAGGAGGCCTGGGCCATGTCGGTGGTGGTGACAATCAGATCCTCGATGCGGGTACAGGCCACCGGATCGAGCCCGGCGGTGGGCTCATCGAACAACAGCAGCGGCTCCTGGACATCGGCCCGGGAGGGGTCCTGGATGATGGCGCGGGCGAAGCTGACCCGCTTCTGCATGCCACCGCTGAGTTCGCCGGGCATCTTTCCCTCGATGCCGGCCAGTCCGACGGCCGCCAGCGCGTCGCCCACCCGGCGGCGAATCTCGGCCTCGCCCAGCCGCCCGTAGCGATAGAGCAGAAAGCCGACGTTTTCACCCACCGTGAGCGAGGCCAGCAGGGCAGGGTTCTGAAACACCAGGCGCACATCCGGTGGCTGGCGCTGATCCAGGCGCAGGTAGCGCTGCTCCAGCCCGTGGATCCGCAGGCTGCCGGCGCTGGGCAGCAGCAGGCCGGCCAGCAGCCGCAGGATCGTTGATTTGCCCGATCCGGAGGGCCCCACCACCACCAGGCGCTCGCCCGGATGCACCACCAGGTTGATGTCGTCGAGCACGAGGCTCTCACCCCAGCGCATCGACACCCCCTGCATTTGGGCCACGGGCACCTTTCCCCCAGGCCCATCAACAGCAGACCCTGCAACAGCCGAGCCATCAGCCAGCGACCCAGGCTCCGCCGCCCCAGCGACCTTCATCGCCACACCCCCGTGGGACTGGGTGCGTCGGGATGCCGGCAGAGGAACAGCATCCGGCACGGACAACAGCGCAAGGCTCCCATCCTGCCTGCAACCAGCCGAGGTTTCACCCTCCCGCCGTTTCATCCGTACAGTTCGATCAGCCCGGTTTGCCGATGGCGTCCTGCTCCCAGCCCTTGCCTTGCCTCCTCGTCTGCGGGGAGCCCTGGCGGAGCCGCACGGGCCAGGCAGACGGCCGCAGAGGCGACAGGGGAGGCCACGGGCGATGAGCACCCGGCACGCCCCACGCCCACCCCGACGACCCGGCTGGATGGGTCGGGGTGACATGCGCCGCCGTGATCTGGTCAGCCGCTCCCGCCGGGCCGCCCGCTGGCTGCAGCCCGGCCTGGTGGTGAAGCGCTGGGTGCTCACCTCCGGCCTGGGTCTGATGATCGCCCTGCTCGGAGCGGCGGTCTGGGCGGATTTCAAACCGATCTACTGGACGATCGAAACGCTCACCTGGCTGCTGGCTCAGGTCACCCAGGTGCTGCCGCGGGGCATCACCGGGCCGCTGGTGCTGCTCCTGGGGGCGGCCCTGGTGATCTGGGGCCAGAGCCGCAGTTTCGGGTCGATCCAGCGGGCCCTGGCTCCTGAGAAGGGCACGGTGCTGGTGGATGCCCTCGTGGCCCAGCGCCGGCTCAACCGCGGCCCGAACATCGTGGCGATCGGCGGCGGCACCGGGCTCTCCACCCTGCTCTCCGGCCTGAAGCGCTACAGCGGCAACATCACCGCGATCGTCACGGTGGCCGACGACGGCGGCAGCAGCGGCGTGCTGCGGCGAGAGCTGGGCGTCCAGCCGCCGGGCGACATCCGCAACTGCCTGGCAGCCCTGGCCCGTGAGGAGCCTCTGCTCACCCGCCTGTTCCAATACCGCTTCCAGGCGGGCAGTGGTCTCGAAGGCCACAGTTTCGGCAACCTCTTCCTGTCGGCCCTCACGGCCATCACCGGCAGCCTCGAATCGGCGATCACCGCCAGCAGCCGGGTGCTGGCGGTCCAGGGCCAGGTGGTGCCGGCCACCAACGCCGACGTTCGCCTCTGGGCCGAGCTGGAGAACGGCGATCGGATCGAGGGGGAATCGGCGATCGGCCATGCCTCCAGCCCGATCGTGCGGCTCGGCTGCATCCCGGAACGGCCGCCCGCCCTGCCCCGAGCCATCGAGGCGATCGCCCATGCCGATCTGATCGTGCTGGGTCCCGGCAGCCTCTACACCTCCCTGCTGCCGAACCTGCTGGTGCCGGAACTGGTGGCGGCGATTCGCCAGAGCCGTGCTCCGCGCCTTTACATCTGCAACCTGATGACCCAGCCCGGGGAGACCGACGGGCTCGATGTCGAAGGCCATCTCCGGGCGATCGAGGCCCAGCTCGCCACTCTGGGGGTGGACCAGAGGCTGTTCGATGCGGTGCTGGCTCAGGAGAAGCTCAGTCCCTCGCCGTTGGTGGAGGCCTATCGCCGCCGCGGTGCCGAGCCGGTGGAGTGCGATACCCACCGCCTGACCAGCCAGGGCTATGAGGTGATGCTGGCGCCGATGCAGGGAAGCCGTCCCGGGGCCACACTGCGCCACGATTCCAAGAGCGTGGCGCTGGCGGTGATGCGCTTCTACCGGCAGCATCATCGGCGGGTGAGCTGATGATGCAATCACGGAATCTTCAGGCGAGTCGTGATGACGCCTCTACTGGTTGCCTCGTCAGACCAGTTTTGTGCACTCAATTCTGGTGAAAGCCTGTTTTCAAGGCCCCTCTCTCAATCCAACGGGGATCAGTAAGCGTCCTGGAGTTCGTAGAAATCGGGCTGCACATAGTCTTTGCGCAGCGGGTAGCCTTTCCAGTCTTCCGGCATCAGCAGACGCTTGGGATGGGGATGGCCGGCATAACGAATGCCGTACATATCGAAGGTCTCGCGTTCCTGCCAGTCGGCGCCCCGGAACAGGCCGTAGAGCGTGGGGATGGTGAGATCGCCATCACGGGCCAGGAACACCTTCAGACGAATCTCCTCGGGCTTCACATCGGCCGCAAGGGCACGATCCACCGCCGTGGGATCAGCCAGCGCCGCCAGCTTGATCAGGTGGTAGAAGCTCACCAGACGACCGCCTGGGCCTTCGTCATAGCCGCCCTGGCATTGGAGGTAATCAAAACCTGTCGCCTTGAGAGCCGCCACGATCACGGGCAGGAAGTCGGGCTCCACGCCGAGCACCTCCACACCGAGATGGTCGGCCTCCAGCACGGCATGCTCAAAACCCTGGCTGCTCAGCCACTGGCTGATCGGACCGGCCACAGGAGTGGTGATGGCCGGGGTGGAACTGGTGGTGTCCTCGGGCATGGTGTCCTCAGGCGTCGGCCTGGCTGGTGGTGGCGGCGATGACTGCCGCTGGATCGGAAACAGGAGCCCCCAGCGGCAGACCGGCGGCGGCGGCGAGGGCGGCCTTCTGGGTCTCGGCCTGCAGGTAGCGGCCATCCACGATCGGCGCCACCGCCTTGAGCTGATGCGGAATCGTGCAATAACGGTGGGTGGGACGCAGGTTGCCGCGCTCAGCCAGGGCTTCGTTGCCCACCTTCTTGCGCAGCTTGATCACGGCATCAAAGATCGCCTCCGGCCGCGGCGGGCAGCCCGGCAGGTAGAGGTCCACGGGGATCAGCTTGTCGACGCCGCGCACGGCGGTGGTCGAGTCAGCCGAGAACATGCCGCCGGTGATCGTGCAGGCCCCCATGGCAATCACGTACTTGGGCTCGGGCATCTGCTCGTAGAGCCGCACCAGGGCCGGGCCCATCTTCATGGTCACGGTGCCGGCCACGATCAGCAGGTCCGCCTGACGGGGGCTGGAGCGTGGCACCAGACCGAAGCGGTCGAAATCAAAGCGGGAGCCGATCAGGGCCGCGAACTCAATGAAGCAGCAGGCAGTGCCGTAGAGCAGGGGCCAGAGACTGCTCAGGCGGGCCCAGTTGTGCAGGTCATCGAGGCTGGTGAGAATCACGTTCTCGGACAGATCCGAAGTGATCGTGGGGGCACCCGTGGGGCTGCAGCTGGCGGCGCGCAGATCGCGCAGAGCCCCGATCGAGGGGAGCTCACCGCTGGACGGGGAGGAAGGCGTGAGGGTCATGGCAACACGTCGGCGCCGGGGCCGTAACGACGAATCAGCTCCACTCGAGGGCACCCTTGCGCCAGGCGTAGGCCAGGGCCACCACCAGGATGGCGATGAAGACGAGGGCCTCGATGAAGGCGAGCAGTCCGAGGCGATGGAACGCCACGGCCCAGGGGTAGAGGAACACGGTCTCGACGTCGAAGACGACGAAGACGAGCGCGAACATGTAGTAGCGGATATTGAACTGAATCCAGGCGCCACCCATCGGCTCCATGCCGGATTCGTAGGTGAGCTCACGCTCGCCCTGCCGGCTCCGAGGAGACAGCACCTTGTTGGCCACGAGCGCCAGCACGGGAACGGCTGCTGAAATCAGCAGAAACCCCAGAAAAGCGTCGTAGCCGGAAAGCACGAACATGCGGGCTGGACCAACCTGGGCGGCAGTCTGGCATCCACCTCCCGGCGCTGACGAGTTCCGGCGGAATCGGCGTTGGAACGTGGTCGATAGAGTTTTGACACCGTCGGCTGGCAGGTGATGAGTCCGGAGATCGAGAGCAGCGACACCATCGCCGCCCCAGGGGCGGGCGCCACGGCCGAATCCCTCCCCACGACGGAGCCGCCTGCGGTTTCCGACCCCGACACCCATCGCTTCGAGTGCCGCAGCTGCGGCTTCGTCTACGACCCCGCCGAGGGCGTGCGCAAGGTGGGCATCGAAGCGGGCACCCCCTTCACAGCCCTGGACCCCGCCAGCTTTCGCTGTCCGGTCTGCCGCAGCAAGGTGGGGGCCTTCAAGGACATCGGCCCCCGCAACAAGCCGAGCGGTTTTGAGGAGAACCTCAACTTCGGTCTGGGAGTCAACCGGCTGACGCCCGGTCAGAAGAATGTGCTGATTTTCGGCAGCTTCGCCCTGGCGATCGCCTTTTTCCTCTCCCTGTATTCGCTGCGCTGAATCGGCTTCGCTTCCCTTCCTCCGTTCTCCCCCCTGCCATGCACCTGCATCGTCTGACCCGACGCCTGTTCAGTCCCCTGCTGAGCCTGGTCCTGCTCGTGGGCCTCGGCTTCGGGCTCTCCGGTTGCGTCACCACGGGCCTGCCGATCGCCAGTGCCAGCCCCTGGCAGCCCGTGCCCCTCGACACCAGCTCCAACCCCCTCGATCTGGCCTTCAGCGATCAGAGCCACGGCTTCCTGGTGGGCAGCAACCGGCTGATCCTCGAAACCAACGACGGAGGTGCCAGCTGGGCCCAGCGCGCCCTCGATCTGCCGGAGGAGGAGAACTTCCGCCTGCTCAGCATCGACTTCAACGGCAAAGAGGGCTGGATCGCCGGCCAGCCCGGCCTGCTGCTGCACAGCACCGACGCCGGCCAGAGCTGGAGCCGCCTCTTCCTCGACACCAAGCTGCCCGGTGAGCCGTACCTGATCACCGCCCTGGGCAAGGGAGAGGCTGAACTGGCCACCAACGTGGGCGCTGTTTATCGCACTCGCGATGGCGGCCAGAGCTGGCAGGCCGAGGTGAGTGACGCCGCCGGTGCCGTGCGTGATCTGCGCCGCAGCCCCGACGGCCGCTATGTGAGCGTCAGCAGCCTCGGCAACTTCTTCGCCACCTGGGATCCGGGTCAGCCCACCTGGCAGCCCCACCAGCGGGTGAGCAGCCAACGGGTGCAATCCCTCGGCTTCCAGCCCAACGGCAACCTCTGGATGGTGACCCGCGGCGCCCAGCTGCGCTTCAACTCCGATGCCGCCAACGTCGACGACTGGAGCAAGCCGGTGATCCCGATCACGAACGGCTATGGCTATCTCGACATGGCCTGGGATCCGAGCGGCGCCATCTGGACCGGCGGCGGCAGCGGCACCCTGCTCACCAGCCCCGACGGTGGCAAGACCTGGCAGAAGGATCCGGTGGGTGCCGCCCAGCCCACCAACTTCAGCCGGATCGCCTTCCTGCCGGATGGCAAGGGCTTCGTGCTGGGCGAGCGGGGATCGCTGCTGCGCTGGGTGGGCTGATCGGGCTGGGCCGAGCCGCGCCAGGTTGAGCCCCGCCAACCTTTGTAACCAAGCCAGGCAGGGGCTCTCGTCCCCTGCCGCCACCCCCCTAGGATCGCCGAGCTGAACGCTTGTCGCCATGGCTGCCGGCTCTACAGGAGAACGCCCGTTCTTCGAAATCATCACGAGCATCCGTTACTGGGTCATCCACGCGGTGACCCTGCCTGCCATCTTCCTGGCCGGCTTCATGTTCGTGTCCACGGGCCTGGCCTATGACGCCTTCGGCACGCCTCGTCCGGATGCCTATTTCCAGGCCCAGGAAAGCAAGGCTCCTGTTGTGAGCCAGCGCTACGAGGGCAAGAGCCAACTCGACCTGCGCCTGCAGTAAGTCATGACCCAGACTCCCGCCCCCACCACGCCACGCAATTACCCGATCTTCACGGTGCGCTGGCTTTCGGTTCACGCCCTCGGCATCCCCACGGTGTTTTTCCTGGGCGCCCTGGCTGCCATGCAGTTTGTCCGCCGCTGAGGTCGTCCCCATGCAACGCAATCCCAATCCGAACAACCTTCCGGTCGAACTGAACCGCACCAGCCTCTATCTGGGGCTGCTGTTCGTGTTCGTCACCGGTGTGCTGTTCAGCAGCTACTTCTTCAACTGATCGGGAGGATTCACGATGAGCGGCAAGAAAATGTCCATGCCTGACGGTCGGATTCCCGATCGTCTGCCCGATGGGCGCCCCGCTGTGGCCTGGCGTTCCCGCTGGACAGAGGGAACCCTTCCCCTCTGGCTGGTCGCCACTGCCGGCGGCATGGCGGTGATCTTTGTGGTGGGCCTGTTCTTCTACGGCTCCTACGTGGGTGTCGGTTCCGCCTGAGCGGACCTGAGCATTCGATTCATCTCGCACGGCCCTTTTGGCCGATGGAGCAGCAAGGGGCCTGAAGGCCCCTTTTTTGATGAAATGACTTTCTGACTGCCAAGCACCACCAGGCTGCTGGCCTGGGCAGGGTCAGAGTCCGTGGTACTCCCGATACCACTGAGCAAACCGCTCCACCCCCACCTCGATCGGGGTGGCGGGCTGGAACCCCACCCAGGCCTCCAGGGCCTGGGTATCGGCGGCGGTGGCGGGCACATCGCCCGGCTGCATCGGCTGCAGGTCCTGGATCGCCTGGCGCCCGAGGGCCTGCTCCAGCACGGCGATGAAACGCAGCAGCTCGGTGGGCTGGGAATTGCCGATGTTGAACACCCGGTGCGGCACCGCCGCGGTGGCCGGGTTCGGATGAAGGGGATCGAAGTGCGGATCCGCTGTGGCCGGCTTGTCGCTGCAGCGGATCACCCCCTCGACAATGTCATCGATGTAGGTGAAGTCGCGCTGCATGCGGCCGTGGTTGAACACCCGGATCGGCTCACCCGCCAGGATCGCGCGCGCAAACAGCATCGGGGCCATGTCCGGCCGGCCCCAGGGGCCATACACGGTGAAGAAGCGCAGGCCGGTGGCCGGCAGGCCGTAGAGATGGCTGTAGGTGTGAGCCATCAGTTCATTCGCCTTCTTGGTGGCCGCATAGAGGCTCACCGGATGATTGACGGCGTGCTGCTCCGAGAACGGCATCTCGCGGTTGCCGCCATAGACCGAGCTGCTGGAGGCATAGACCAGATGCTCAACGCCGTGATGGCGGCAACCCTCAAGAATGTGGCCGAAACCCACCAGATTGCTCTGGATATAGGCGGCCGGATTCTCCAGGGAATAGCGCACGCCCGCCTGGGCGGCGAGGTGCACCACCCGCCGCGGACGCTGCTCGGCGAACAGGCCCTCCATAGCGGCCCGATCCTCCAGATCCATCCGCACGAAGTGAAAGGTGGCGGCGGCGGGATGGTGCTGCAGCCGCTCCAGGCGGGCCTGCTTGAGGGCCGGGTCGTAGTAGGTGTTGAGGTTGTCGAGCCCCACCACCGGCTCGCCCCGCTCCAGCAGTCGCAACACCACCTCGGCGCCGATGAAGCCGGCGGCACCGGTCACGAGGGTGGGACGCTGCGCGGCGGTCATGGGCAGACAGGGCAGGGGAACGGGCGCATCTCCGGTCAGGGCTCCGGCGACGGCCACCCCTCAGCCTGCCACCCCAGGGAGAAGCCCGATCGAGACATCCTTCCCAGGACAACCCGTGCTCACCCAGGGGAACCCGTGATCAGAAATCCCGTTCTCAGAGGCCCAGCTGGCGGCGGAAATCAGCGATGGTGGGCTCGAGGCCCTGCTCCAGGGGGATCGTGGGCTCCCAGCCCAGTTCTCGCTGGGCCAGCTCGATGATCGGTTGCCGCTGGCGGGGATCATCCTGGGGGAGGGGCTGCAGTACGAGTTCGAGGCCAGGATTGATGCGAGTACGCACCAGTTCGGCCAACTCCCGGATGGTGAACTCGCCAGGATTGCCCAGGTTGATCGGGCCGGTATGGGCGCCGTTCATCAGGCGGATCAGTCCCTCCACCAGGTCATCCACATAGCAGAACGATCGCGTCTGCTGGCCATCGCCATACAGCGTCAGGGGTTGACCCTGCAGCGCCTGCACGATGAAGTTGCTCACCACCCGGCCGTCATCCGGAAGCATGCGGGGCCCATAGGTATTGAAGATGCGCGCCACCCGCACTTCGGTTCCGTGCATGCGCCGGTAGTCGAAACAGAGTGTTTCAGCCACCCGCTTGCCCTCGTCATAGCAGGAGCGAATGCCGATTGTGTTGACGCACCCCCTGTAACTCTCGGGCTGGGGATGGACCTCCGGATCGCCATAGATCTCGCTGGTGCTGGCCAGCAGCAGCCTTGCCCCTACCCGCCGGGCCAGACCGAGCATGTTGTAGGTGCCGAGAAAACTTGTTTTGGCAGTCTTGATCGGATTGAACTGGTAGTGCACTGGCGATGCGGGACAGGCCAGGTGCCAGATCCGGTCCACCTCCAACTGGATCGGCTCGGTCACATCGTGACGGATCAGCTCGAAGCGGGGATGGCCGATCCACTGGGCGATGTTGGCCTTGCGGCCGGTGAAGTAGTTGTCGAGGCAGAGCACCTCCTGGCCGGCCTGCATCAGCCGATCGACCAGATGGGAGCCCACGAAACCGGCGCCACCGGTCACCAGATTGCGCAGGGGGCCAGAGCGCAGTGATGGGGTCGGGATCATCGCTTCAGCCCTCCCCTACCCGCCAGACCCGCAGGCCAGCGGCCCGAGCCGCCACCGCATCGGCAACGCCGCGGGCGTCGAACAACCAGGCCGGCTGGCGCATCCGAGCCATCAGGGCCGACCAGTCGAGCTGGCGGTAGTCGCTCCATTCGGTGAGCAGCAGGACCGCATCGGCGCCCTGCACGGCTTCATCGACGGTGGCTGCACGTCGCCAGCTCCCCTCCCCCGCCTGAGCCGCCTGAGCCGCGGCTGCGGGGGCCACCGCCGCCTGGGCCAGGTCCCGTTCGATCTGTTGCGTGCTCACCTTGGGATCATGGAGGCTCAGCTGCGCCCCCTCCTCGAGCAGATCGTGGCAGATGCGGATTGCCGGCGCTTCGCGGGTGTCGTTGGTGTCGGCCTTGAAGGCGAAGCCCAGCACCGCCAGGCGCTTGCCGGTGACGGTGCCGAACAGTTTCTGCACCACCAACCGGCTGATGCGGTGCTGTTGCCAGCTGTTGAGCCGCACCACCTGCTCCCAGTACGTCGCCACCTCCGGCAGGCCGTAGTGGTGGCAGAGGTACACCAGGTTGAGGATGTCCTTCTGGAAACAGCTGCCACCGAAGCCGGGGCCCGCCGCCAGGAAGCGGGCACCAATGCGGTTGTCCGTGCCGATCGCCCGAGCCACCTCCTGCACATCCGCTCCGGTGGCTTCACAGATGGCGGCGATGCTGTTGATCGAGCTGATCCGCTGCGCCAGAAACGCATTGGCGGTGAGCTTGGACAGTTCACTGCTCCAGAGGTTGGTGCGCAGGATCTTCTCCGGCGCCACCCAGTGGCCGTAGATCGCGGCCAGGGCCTCGATCGCGGCCGGATCCTCGCCGCCGATCAACACCCGATCGGGTTGCTCCAGATCGCCGATCGCCGTGCCTTCCGCCAGGAATTCGGGATTGGAGAGCACCGCAAAACTTTTGGCGGCCGGTCCACCGGCATCTTCTCGGGCCTCGGCCTCCCCCTGAGCCGCCTCCAGGATCGCCTTCACCGCTTCGGCGGTGCGCACCGGCAGGGTGCTTTTCTCCACCACGATCGTGTGGCCCCGGGCGCAGCGGGCCACCTGGCGGGCCGAGGCCTCGATCCAGCGCAGATCACTGGCCTGACCAGCCCCCAGCCCGCGGGTCTTGGTGGGAGTGTTGACCGAGAGGAACACCATGTCGGCCGCCGCGATCGCCGCGTCCACCTCGGTGCTGAAGTGCAGGTTCCGGCCCCGGGCGCGGCCCACCACCGCATCCAGACCCGGTTCATAGACCGGCAGGCGGCTGAGATCGGCATCGTTCCAGGCGGCGATGCGGGCAGCGTTGAGATCCACCACCGTCACCTGCAGGTGGGGGCAGCGATCGGCGATCACCGCCATGGTCGGGCCGCCCACGTAGCCCGCACCGATGCAGCAGATGGTGCGGATCCCTGAAGCGGCAGTCATCGCAGCGGTTCGCGGTGGGGCGAGGTTAAGGGGAGCTGAGGCCCCGGGCTCAGCAAGCCAGCAGATGCGCCAGTTGCGCTGGTATCTCAACCAACGCCAGCCTCCGGCCCGGACTCGTCCGATCCGCCACGGTTTCAGCCTCGACTCCAGGCGCTTCGCAGCGCCGCAGGTCCTTGAGCAGGGCCTCGCCGGCAACTGCCTCCTCGTCGCCGATCACCACCGCCCAGGCGGCGCCCTGGCGATCCGCCCGCCGCAGCTGCTTGCCAAAGGCGGCGCCACTGGCATCGAGCTCCACGGCGATTCCCGTGCGGCGCAGATCACGGCACAGCTGCAGCGCCACGGCCTCGGCTCGCTCGCCCCGGTTCACCAGATACACCTGCGGCGCTGCGGCCGCCATCCAGGGCTGGGCCTCCGATTGCTGCAGCAACAACACCAGCCGCTCCATGCCGAGGGCCCAGCCGATCGCCGGCGTCGCCGCCCCACCCAGCTGCTGCACCAGGCCGTCGTAGCGGCCGCCGCCACACACGGTGGCCTGGGCGCCCAGCTGATCGCTGGTGATCTCGAAGGCGGTGTGGCTGTAGTAGTCGAGGCCGCGCACCAGCCGCGGATTGAGCGTGAAGGGAATGCCGAGGGCCTCGAGCCCCTGGCGCACCTGGGTGAAGCGCTCATGGCTCTCGCCGCTGAGGGCGTCGGCCAGGGCCGGCGCACCCGCCAGCAGTTCCTGGGTTCCAGGGTGCTTGGAATCGAGCACCCGCAGGGGGTTCGTCTGGATGCGGGCCTGGGAGTCGGGATCGAGCTGCTGCCGATGGGCCTCCAGCCAGGCCAGCAGCTCGGTGCGGTAACGGATCCGGTCCTCGGGAGCTCCGAGGGTGTTGAGCTCGAGGGCCAGACCGCCCACCCCCAGATCGGCGAGCAGATCCCAGGCGATGGCGATCGCCTCCACATCGCTGCGGGCATCGGGGAAGCCGAGCAGCTCGACGCCGATCTGATGGAACTGGCGCTGCCGGCCCGCCTGAGGGCGCTCGTAGCGGAACATCGGCCCGCCATACCAGAGCCGTTGCGGCCCCTGGCTGAGCAGGCCGTGCTGAATCGCCGCGCGCACCACCGAGGCGGTGCCCTCCGGCCGCAGGGTGCAGCTGCGCTCGCCCCGGTCGAGAAAGGTGTACATCTCCTTCCCCACCACATCGGTGGCCTCACCGATGCCGCGGGCGAACAGCTCCGTCACCTCCAGCAGGGGGGTGCGGATCTCGGCGATGCGGGCCCGGCGGAAATGGTCGCGGGCCGTGGCCTCCACGTGCTGCCACAGGCCGATGGAGGCGGGCAGCAGATCAACCATGCCCCGCAGACTCTGCAGCTTCTCCACCATCGCCCCGTGCCGGCCCGCCCCGTCGTTGCAGACAGTCTGCGGGATCGCAGGCTGTCCGTACCCTGAAGCCAGGCCCGCTTCCCCTGCCAGCCATGGCCCTTCTGCTGATCACTGGCGGCGCCGGCTTCATCGGCAGCCACTGCTGCGTGGCGCTGCTTGAGGCGGGGCATGCGCTGGTGGTACTCGACAACTTCGACAACAGCTCGCCGGAGGCGCTGCGGCGGGTGGCGGAGCTGGGCGGCCTGGAGGGAGAGGCAGGCGGGCCCTGGCGCGATGGCGACGGCGCGGTGCGGCTGCAGCTGGTGGAAGGGGATGTGCGCTGTGCCGACGATCTGGACACGGCCTTCACCCCCACCCCGGACGGCGCCACCCCCGGCGACATCACCCCGCCCGGCATCGCGGCGGTGGTGCACTGCGCCGGCCTCAAGGCTGTGGGGGAATCGGTGGCGGAACCGCTGCGCTACTGGGACACGAACCTGGGCGGCAGCCTGCGGCTGCTGGAGGCGATGCGCCGCCATGGCTGCCGCACGATCGTGTTCAGCAGCAGCGCCACCCTCTACGGCTATCCAGAGACGGTGCCGATTCCGGAGACGGCCCCGATTCAGCCGATCAACCCCTACGGCCACTCCAAGGCGGCGGTGGAGCAGGTGCTGGCTGATGTGGCAGCGAGCGAGCTCGGCTGGCGCATTGCCCGGCTGCGCTACTTCAACCCGGTGGGATCCCACCCCAGCGGCCGCATCGGCGAAGACCCCGAGGGGATCCCCAACAACCTCTTCCCCTACCTCAGCCAGGTGGCGGTGGGCCGGCGCCAGGCGCTGCAGATCTTCGGCAGCGACTGGCCCACCCCGGACGGCACCGGCGTGCGCGACTACATCCACGTCATGGATCTGGCCGATGGGCACCGGGCCGCCCTCGACACGCTGCTGCGGGAAGAGCCCCAGCTGCTCACGGTGAACCTGGGCAGCGGCCAGGGCCATTCGGTGCTGGACGTGGTGCGCGCCTTCGAGGCGGCCTGCGGCCATCGCCTGCCCTATGAGCTGGTCGATCGCCGACCGGGGGACGCCGCCACCACGGTGGCCGATCCCAGCCTGGCCAGCAAGCGGCTGGACTGGCGCACCCGGCGCAGCCTGGCGGACATCTGCCGGGATGGCTGGGCCTGGCAGAGCGCCAACCCCCGCGGCTATGGCCCCTGAGAGCCGCAGGCTTCCGCAGCAGCATCTCGTGCTGGCCGGCGGTGGCCACAGCCATGCCCTGGTGCTGCGGAGGTGGGCGATGCGGCCCGAGCGGCGACCGGCCGCCCTGGTCACCCTGGTGAGCCGCTCTGGCACGGCCTTCTATTCGGGCATGGTGCCGGGGCTGGTGGCCCGCTGGTACGACCGCCACGCCTGTGCCATCGACCTGCGGCGCCTCTGCCATCTGGCGGGGGCGGCCTTCGTGGAGGCGGAGATCACCGGGCTGGATCTCCGGAAGAGGGAGGTGCACCTGGCCGGCCGGCCGGCGCTTCGCTGGGACCGGCTCAGCCTCGATGTGGGAGCCGTGACCGCACCGACGGCAGGCGTGAAGGCTGGCGATGGAGGGGTTCCAGAGGCTCCCGTGCCGGTGAAGCCGTTGGAGCCCTTTCTGGACTACTGCGACGGCCTGACCCCCAGCGCCGGAGGCAGCCTGCGGATCCGCGGCGGTGGCGCCGCCGCCGTGGAGCTGGCCCTGGCACTGCGAGGGCGGGGGATCGCCTGCGCTCTGCTGCTGCGCGGAGCGG
>NZ_JAYGIC010000121.1:0-9554 GCF_034931105.1 Synechococcus sp. CCY9201
GCCAGGCTGAAGCGCAATCGGGCCTGGCCGTGCCACGTTGCGCTGGCGGGTGGGGTGGAGATACTCAGCCCAGCGAGTCACCGCCATGATCCCCGCCGCAGCCTCCCTGTCGCCAGAGCCTCAACCGCCGGTGCTGACCCGCCGCTTCTTCGGCGGCAACCCCGCGGCCTTGCGGCTGGCCCTCAGTGCTGAGGAGCGCCAGTGCCTGCGGGGCCGGCGCCACAGTGTCTGCGGCAGGCCCCTGCTGTTGCACCTCCCCCGCGGCGAGGCTCTGCAGCCCGGCGAGCTGCTGGCCCCCGCCTCGGGGGACGAGCTGCTGGTGCGGGTGGAGGCGGCGCCGGAACCGCTGTTGCAGGTGAGGGCTGCTGACCCCCTGGCGCTGCTGCAGGCGGCTTATCACCTCGGCAACCGCCATGTGGCACTGGAGATCCAGCCCGGCGAACTGCGGCTTCTGCAGGATCCGGTGCTGGCCCATCTTCTGGAGCACCGAGGTCTGTGGCTGCAGGCGATCGTGGCGCCGTTCCTGCCGGAGAGCGGGGCCTACGGCCACGCCGATGCACACAGCAACGCTGATGCACATAGCCACGCTGATGGACATGGCCATGCTCATGGGCACAGCCACGATCATGGCCACAGCCATGCCGCTGCTCACAGCCATGCCGCTGCTCACAGCCATGACGGCTGATCCCGCCGCCGCTGCCCTGGCCCGCCTGCGGCTGTACCAGTTGGTCAGCCCGGCCTTGCCGGTGGGCGCTTTCAGCTACTCGGAAGGCCTGGAGGTTCTGGTACAGCAGGGCAATCTGGCCGATGCCGCCGCCGTGCGGACCTGGCTGGAGGCCGAGCTGCGCTTCGGCACGGTGCGCCTGGAGGCGGCAGCTCTGTCCAGCCTGATGCAGATGGAGGACTCCGCTGCGCTGCTCCGGCTGGATGGCTGGCTGCTGGCGATGCGGGAAGCCCGCGAGATGCGGGCCCAGCAGCGCCAGATGGGTCAGTCGCTGCTGCAGCTGCTGCGGGCGCTTGAATTCGTGGTGCCCGCTGAGGATCTCGCCTGGCCCGCCGCCTTCGCCCAGGCCGGTCGGGTGCTGGAAATCGGAGCTGCGGAGCTCACGGAGGCCTATCTCTACGGCTGGGTCGCCAACCAGCTCAGTGCCGCGGTGCGGCTGGTGCCTTTGGGCTCCACCGATGCCCAGCGGCTGCAACTGGCCCTGGCACCCCTGATTGCCTCTGAGGCCGCCAGCCTGGCCGCAACGGACCCCCAGACTCTCTGGAGTGGCGGGGTGGGCGCTGCTCTGGCCCAGTTGCGCCATGCTGAGCTCTACTCGAGGCTGTTCCGGAGCTGATGAGCAAGCTGCGGGTTGGAGTGGCAGGCCCGGTGGGATCGGGCAAGACGGCGCTGGTGGAGGTGCTTTGCCGCCGCCTGCGCCAACGGCTGGAACTGGCGGTGGTGACCAACGACATCTATACCCAGGAGGATGCCCAGTTCCTCACCCAGGCGGGGGCCTTGCCGCCGGAACGGATCCGGGGTGTCGAAACGGGAGGTTGTCCCCACACCGCCATCCGGGAAGACTGTTCGATCAACCGGGCGGCGGTTCAGGAGCTGGAGCAGCGCTTTCCTGATCTCGATCTGGTGCTGGTGGAGAGCGGCGGCGACAATCTGGCCGCCAGTTTCAGCCCGGAACTGGTGGATCTGTGCATCTATGTGATCGATGTGGCCGCTGGAGACAAGATTCCGCGCAAGGGCGGACCCGGCATCACTCGCTCCGATCTGCTGGTGATCAACAAGATTGATCTGGCTCCCCATGTGGGGGCCAGTCTGGCGGTGATGGAGCGCGACACGTTGCGCATGCGTGGGGAGAGGCCCTGGTGTTTCACCAACCTCCACAGCGGTGAGGGCGTGGATCGGGTCGAAGGATTTCTGCTGCAGCAGTTGCCCGGCCTGGCTTGAGCTGCGTCCGGCTGTGGATGCGCGCTTGATGGGCGGTTGAACAAACAGTAGCGGCGGCTACAAAGTTTGGAATGCCCACCTACTTACCGTCCGACAACCGCTGCGAGGCGGACAACAAACAAGCGCATTTTTCCGGAGAGCTCTCTATGAAGCCATTCGCGATGCAGAAATCGTCCCTGCGTCTGATTGGTGGCGCCACCGCATTGGCCACTGCCTTCAGCTTGGCAGCCTGCGGCGGTGGCGGCGGCGGTGAGTCCGCCTCCGGCGACTTTGACGGCGAAGTGAAGGTCGGGATCCTCCATTCCCGTTCCGGCACCATGGCCATTTCCGAGAACACGGTGGCCGAAGCCGAGTTGATGGCGATCGACGAAATCAATAAGGAAGGCGGCGTCAAGATTGGGGATAAGAGGCTCAAGATCGTCCCGATCGAAGAAGATGGCGCCTCCGACTGGCCCACCTTTGCCGAGAAGGCGAAGAAATTGATCGATCAGGATCAGGTGGCCGTGGTGTTCGGAGGTTGGACCTCCGCCAGTCGCAAGGCGATGTTGCCGGTCTTTGAAGCCAAGGACCACTTCCTCTTCTACCCGATTCAGTACGAAGGGCAGGAGTGCTCCGCGAATATCTTCTACAGCGGCGCAGCTCCCAACCAGCAGGCCGAGCCTGCGGTGGAGTGGCTGCTGAAGAACAAAGGCAAGGATTTCTTCCTGGTGGGCTCGGATTACGTCTATCCGCGCACGGCCAACACCATCATGAAGGAGCAGCTCAAGACCCTGGGCGGCAATGTGGTGGGTGAAGACTATCTGCCCCTGGGCAACACCGAGGTGGCTCCGATCATTGCCAAGATCAAGCAGGCTCTGCCCAATGGCGGTGTGATCGTCAACACCCTGAACGGCGACAGCAACGTGGCCTTCTTCAAACAGATGAAGGCTGCAGGCATCACCCCCGCCAACGGCTACTCGATCATGAGCTTCTCGATCGCCGAGGAGGAGGTCGCAGCGATCGGTCCTGAGTATCTGGAGGGCACCTACGCCGCCTGGAACTTCTTCCAGAGCCTCGATACCCCTGGATCCAAGAAGTTCACCGAGGCCTTTAAGGCCAAGTACGGCGACAACCGGGTCACCAATGACCCGGCTGAATCCGCTTACATGATGGTCTACCTCTGGGCCAAGGCTGCCGAGAAGGCCGGCACGGTCGATAACAAGGAAGTCCGTAAGGCCTTGATCGGCGTCAGCTTTGATGCTCCTCAGGGAACGGTGACGGTGCAGCCCAACCACCACACCGAGAAGCGCGTGCTGATCGGTGAAGTCCAGAAAGACGGCATGTTCAAGATCCTCGAGGACAAGGGCTTCGTCAAGCCCGTGGCCTGGAACCAGTTCGTGCCGGAAACCAAGGGCTACACCTGCGACTGGACCCGCACCGACGTGGAGAACCCCGGCAAGTTCAAGATGTGATCGAGCTGGATCCGGGCGGCAAGCCTGGATCCCTCGTTCGGGATTCGGCCACCGGACTCCGTCGCGGTTGCTGCTTTCACGAGGGGGAGTGCGCTCCCCCTCTTTTTGTACCCGGCGATGACACTTCTCTACGACACTCTCTTCAACGGCCTGGCAATCGGCTCGGTGCTGGTGCTCGCCGCCCTCGGGCTGGCGGTGGTCTTCGGTCTGATGGGCGTCATCAACATGGCCCATGGCGAGTTGATGATGCTTGGCGCTTACAGCACCTTCGTGGTGCAGAACCTTTGCAAGAATGGTCCCCTCGAAGCGCTGTTCCCGATCTACATCCTGATCGCCATTCCCGTGGCGTTTCTGGTGAGTGGTCTGGCGGGCCTGTTGCTCGAGAAGACGGTGATCCGCCGCCTCTACGGCCGGCCCCTCGAGACCCTGCTGGCCACCTGGGGGGTGAGCCTGATCCTGCAGCAATTTGTCCGTTCGGTCTCCAGCGCCTTCTTCCTGGGCCTGCTGCTGACCGTGGCCCTGGGTCTGCTGGCTCCCCGGATCACCCCGGCCGTGTGGTGGAAGCAGCGCTGGACTCCCCTGCTCGGAACCGGCAGCTGGCTGTTTGCCGGCGGCGTTGGCATCGCCCTGGCCTCAGCGCTGGGGGAAGTGCGCCAGCTGGATCAGCCCTGGTTCAGCGCCCGCAACCTCGACGTGACGGCACCACTTTGGCTGCGTGATTCCCTTGATTTCGGCGGTGTCACCATGCCCACCGCCCGCTTGTTCATCCTGGCCCTCACGGCCGTGGCCCTGATCGGTGTCACCTGGTTTCTTCAGAAGAGTGTCTGGGGTCTGCGGATCCGCGCCGTGACCCAGAACCGGCCGATGAGTGATTGCCTCGGCATTCCAACCGAAAAGGTGGATGCCCTCACCTTTCTGGTGGGATCCGGTCTGGCTGGGGTCGCCGGGGTGGCTGTCACGCTGCTGGGTTCGGTGGGTCCCAACCTGGGCGGAAATTACATCGTCGACTGTTTCATGGTGGTGGTGCTTGGTGGTGTGGGCAAGTTGCTCGGCACCGTTGTGGCGGCCCTTGGAATCGGCGTGCTCAGTTATGTGATTGGCTCCGGTTCCCTCCTGCTGGTCTGGCCTGCGATGCCGGCAGGTCTCAATGAGGTGGTCACCTTCTTCGCCACCACCTCCATGGCCAAGGTGATGGTGTTTGCCCTCGTGGTGGTGTTCCTCCAGTTCCGTCCGGCGGGTCTCTTCCCACCGAAGGGCCGCCTGGTGGAGGCCTGAACCATGGCGACTCCCTCCCCCTCCGCGATGTCGTCTGCCGGTGGCGGCAGCCCCACCGGTTTCCTGCGTCGCTGGCTTCCCTGGATCCTGCTGATTGCGGCGGCACTGATTCTCCCCTCGGTGCTCCCTCCTTTCAGGCTCAACCTGCTGGGCAGGTTTCTGTCGCTGGGCATCGTGGCCCTCGGCATCGATCTGATCTGGGGCTTCACCGGTATGCTCAGCCTTGGGCAGGGCATCTTCTTTGCTCTGGGCGGTTATGCCCTGGGTATGCATCTGCAGCTCACATCGCTGCAGCCCGGCCAGCTGCCCGAATTCTTCGGGCTCTACGGCGTCAAGGAGTTGCCGGCGTTCTGGCAGCCTTTCAATTCAGCCGTCTTCACCTTTTTCTGCCTCTGGATCCTGCCGGCCCTGGTGGCGGGAGTGCTCGGTTTTCTGGTGTTCCGCAACCGGATCAAGGGGGTCTACTTCTCGATCCTCACCCAGGCGGCCTTGCTGGTTTTCTTCAACTTCTTCAACGGTCAACAGAAGTTGATCAATGGCACCAATGGACTCAAAACCGATACCGCGCGCATCTTCGGGGCCCTGGTGGGCAGCGATGCGATGCAGCGCAATCTGTTCTGGGTCACGTTGCTGCTGGTTGTTCTCAGTTGGTTCCTCTGCCGCTGGCTCACCCGCGGCCGTTTCGGTGACGCCCTGATCGCCATCCGCGACGATGAGCCGCGCTTGCGCTTCACCGGCTACAACCCCACGGCATATAAAACCCTGGTCTTCGCCATCGCCGGTGCGATGGCCGGAGTCAGTGGTGCTTTGTACACGGTGCAGTCTGGAATCATCAGCCCCCAGTACATGGCGGTGCCCTTCTCGATCGAGATGGTGATCTGGGTGGCGGTAGGTGGCCGCGGCACCTTGATCGGTGCGGTGCTCGGCGCGGTGCTGATCAATTATGCCAAGAGCCTGATCAGTGAGCAGTTGCCTGAAACCTGGCTGTTCATCCAGGGTGGTCTGTTTCTGCTCGTGGTCACAGCCCTGCCCGATGGTCTGGTGGGCTGGTGGACCCAGGGAGGCCCAGCCAGGATCCTGGCCATGCTGGGAATTGCCCCCCTGGCCCCCACCTATCCCGAGATCGATTTCGATCCTGCTGTTCAGGCCGAAGCCGAGGCTGTCCAATCCGATCCAACCCCCGGAGGTTCCCCATGAGTTCCGCCGCTTCCGCTCCTGTTTTGGATTCAGCCACGCCTCTGCTGGAACTGCGCCAGGTGAGCGTCAGTTTTGACGGCTTCTGGGCCCTCAATGATCTCAATCTGTCGCTGGCTCCTGGTGATCTTCGGGCCGTGATCGGACCCAACGGCGCCGGCAAGACCACCTTTCTCGATGTGATCACTGGCAAGGTGCGTCCCACCAAAGGGGATGTGTTCTTTCGAGGTCGTTCACTGGTTGGGCTGCCGGAGCACCGCATCGCCCGGCTCGGCATCGGCCGCAAGTTCCAGACGCCACGGGTGTATCAGAATCTCACGCCTCGTCGCAATCTCGAGCTGGCGGTGAGCCGCCGCGCCTCACCCTTTGATCTGTTGTTCGGGCGGCTTGATGCCACCGCCCGCGATCGGGTGCAGGAGCTTCTCGAGGTGGTGGGTCTGCATCCCTATGCCCATCAGAAGGCCGGTGGGTTGTCCCACGGTCAGAAGCAGTGGCTCGAGATCGCCATGCTCGTGGCCCAGGATCCCCAGGTGTTGCTGGTGGATGAGCCGGTGGCCGGCCTCACCGATGAGGAGACCGAACTCACGGCCGCACTCCTGCGCCAGCTGGCCGGTGCCCACACCGTGCTGGTGATCGAGCACGACATGGAGTTCATCCGTGATCTGCAGGCCCCGGTCACGGTGCTGCATGAAGGCCATGTGCTCTGTGAGGGATCAATGGATGAGGTGCAGAGCGATCCCCGAGTGATCGAGGTGTATCTCGGCAGCGACACCGAAGCCGCCTGAACCCCCGTTTCCCTTCCTTCATTCCTCTTCGGCTGTTTGATCACGCCGTTCAGCCACGCCGTTCCGCCTACCCCTGATGACCACCAGCCCCCTCACCCAGCCGGCCGCCTCGGCCACCGCCTCCGGTCCCCTGCTGGAAGTGCAGGGCCTGAATGTGTACTACGGCGAGAGTCACATCCTGCGCAATGTTGATCTCAACGTCAAATCGGGTCAGATGGTCTGCCTGATCGGCCGCAATGGTGTCGGTAAGACCACCCTGCTCAAGACCGTTGTGGGTCTGCTGCGGCAACGCTCGGGCTCGGTGGTGATGGAGGATCGGGAGGTCTCCCGTCTGCCGCCCCACCAACGGGCCCGTGCCGGGATCGGCTACGTGCCCCAGGGTCGCGAGATCATCCCCCAGCTCACGGTGCGGGAGAACCTGCTGCTTGGCATGGAGGCGCGGCCTGGCGGTCTGGCCAAGCATCGCCACATCGACCCGCTGGTGTTTGAACTGTTCCCGGTGCTGGAGAAGTTCCTGGCCCGCCGCGGTGGTGACCTCTCCGGTGGCCAGCAGCAGCAGCTGGCGATCGCCCGCGCTCTGCTGGGCAAGCCCAAGCTGCTGCTGCTCGATGAGCCCACCGAAGGCATCCAACCCTCAGTGGTGCTGGATATCGAACGGGCCGTGCGACGCATCATTGAAACCACTGGCATCAGCGTGCTGTTGGTGGAGCAGCACCTCCACTTTGTTCGCCAGGCCGATTGGTATTACGCCATGCAGAAGGGTGGTGTGGTGGCCAGTGGACCCACAGAAGAACTCAGCAAGCAGGTGATTGATCGCTTCCTGAGCGTCTGATCGCTGCGGCACCGTGGGCTGAGTCTGGGCCGGATTCCGATTCGGATCCCAGCCAGACTCGGTGTCGCCGACTCGATCCGTTAACGAGCTGGAGACAGGAGTTGGCGCCAGAATCGCTCCCCGTTCTCCACCCTGGGCAGGGGAGTGGGCCCCAGCTGGCTGATCGGCCTGCAGCCAAGGCTGTTCAGCAGCAGGGCGCCGTCACCGCTGACCAGATCCT
This sequence comes from Synechococcus sp. CCY9201, assembly GCF_034931105.1. Taxonomy (NCBI): domain Bacteria; kingdom Bacillati; phylum Cyanobacteriota; class Cyanophyceae; order Synechococcales; family Synechococcaceae; genus Synechococcus; species Synechococcus sp. CCY9201. The sequence continues at coordinate 7,703 of NZ_JAYGIC010000121.1, forward strand.
GTTCGCTGATCGGCCTTTCCTTGGCCAGGCCATGGCGGAGCGCCTGCTGGCGCATCACCCCGGGCAGGCAGCCGCTGCTCAGCGGTGGTGTGAGCCAGCGACCGCCGCGCCGCAGCAGCAGATTGGCGCTGGTGCCGCAACACAACCCGCCGGCGCTGCTGGGCAACAGGGCGTCGTCGGCGTCTGAGGCAGCGGCCTGGCGGCGGGCCTGGATGGCGGAGCCATAGGCGAAGGTCTTGCAGCGGCTCAGCAGGCTGGTGGCGTTGCGGGTTTCGCTGGGGCTCACGATCACGTGCACGGGTTCGAAGCAGGCCGTTGCGGCGCTGAGGCTGAGCCAGAAGCGGTGGGTGCTGTGCAGCGGCACGGCGAGGCCACGGCCGCTGCTGCCCCGTGTCCAGTTGAGCCGCAGGGCACCGCTGGTGATGCCGCTGCGCGTCACGGCCTCAGTGATCAGGGGAACCAGGCGCGCCTGATTGGGCGGCGGTGCCAGGCCCAGCAGCGCAGCGGAGCGGTGCCAGCGGTCCAGATGGGCGCTCAGCAGATGGGGTTGGCCGGCTTCGATCAGCAGCGTCTCAAACAGGCCATCGGCGAGCAGCAGCCCCCGGTCGCTGAGGGGCAGGGCCAGCTCGTCAGGATGGCCCCAGGAGCCCTGGGGGCTGGGGATATCGATCCAGGCGATCACGGCCGGGAGGCTGGTTGACTCAGGCGGGCTGATCACGCCAGGGCCTCCAGCAGAGGCCCCAGCTTCCAGCCCAGCTCCTCAGCCTCATCGTGGGGGTCGGAATCGGCCACGATGCCGCAGCCGGCATGGGCCCGCAGGGTGCGGCCCTGCAGGAACAGCGAACGGATCAGGATGCTGCTGTCGAAGCTGCCGTCGTGGGCGAGGCGGAACAGGGAGCCGCAGTAGGGCCCGCGCGGCACCGGTTCGAGCCCATGCAGCCGCCGGCAGGCCCGCACTTTCGGCGCTCCTGTGATCGAGCCGCCCGGCCAGCAGGCCCGGAGCAGATCCACCACTCCCAGCCCGGCGCGCAGCTGACCCTGCACCACTGAGGTGAGGTGATGCACCTGCGCGTAGCTTTCCAGGCCCACCAGCTGGGGCACCTGGATCGAGCCCGGCACGCACACCCGGCCGAGGTCGTTGCGCAGCAGGTCGACGATCATCACGTTTTCGGCCCGGTCCTTGGCACTGCTGACCAGATCGGCGGCGGCATCCGCGTCGATCGCCGGGTCGTGGTGCCGCGGCCGGGTGCCCTTGATCGGCCGGCTTTCCACCAAGCCGCTGGCGCTCACCTGCAGGAAGCGCTCCGGGGAGGCCGAGAGGATGGCCTCCACAGGGGTCTGGGCCGGGTTGCTCCCCTCGGTTCCCGCTGCAATCGCCAGCCCACCGAAGGGCGCCGGGCAGCGCCGCCGCAGCCGTTGATAGAGCGCCAGCGGATCGACGCGGCCCGTCAGCTCCTGCTCGCAGCAGGCGGTGAGATTGGCCTGGAACAGATCCCCGGCGGCGATCCAGTCGCGGATGCGTTCCACGCCGGCGGCAAAGGCCGGCCCATCGGTGTGCCAGCGCCAGTTCTCCAGCCGCAGGCCGGGCTCCGGTGGCGCCGGGTGAGCCATGGCTGCGCGTATTGCAGGGGCTGTGCTTGGTGCTTGTGTTGCGCTTGCCTGGGGGGGTGTTGGGGCCAGGGCCTCGATCGCTGCGGTCATCGCCGCCAGCCGCGCCCCATCGTGGCCCTCAAGCCGCAAACAGCCTGCGGCCGCGTCGAACTCCAGCACCGGATCGTGGCGGGCGGCCCAGAGCTGGGCCATGGCCGGCGATCGCCAGGCTTCGCCGGTCTCCACCCAGCCACCGGCCTCG
>NZ_JAYGIC010000122.1:0-6858 GCF_034931105.1 Synechococcus sp. CCY9201
ATGCCCACCCCACCCAGCCAGCCAGCAGGGCCCGTCCTCCGGCGAGCCGTCAGGCGGCAGCGCCGCACCGACCGCACAGCCGCCGAACTGGGCGAAAGCGTGGTCCTGGCCTGGTCGTCGCTGCTGGCCAACCGGATGCGCTCGGCCCTCACCATGCTGGGGGTGATCATCGGCATCGCGGCCGTGATCGCCATGGTCACGATCGGCAGGGGTGCCCAGCTGCAGACCGAAAACCAGCTGAAATCCCTGGGCTCGAACCTGATCTTCGTGCAGAGCGGCGCAACCCTGGGGCGCAGCCCCGCTTCCCAGGGGTCGGGGTCGGCCACCACCCTCGTGTGGGATGACGCCAGGGCGATCGCCGCCGCCATCCCAGCCGTGGCGCAGGTGGCGCCGATGCTGAGCGCCCGGGGCCAGGTGGTGCTGGCCGAGCGCAACACCAACATCTCGATCGTGGGCACCACACCCGACTTCGTGGGGGTGCGGGATTTCCTGCCCCTGACCGGCCGCTTCTTCAACGAGGCCGAACTCAAGCAGAACGCCCGGGTGGCCGTACTGGGCCAAACGGTGGTGGACAGCCTGGGAAGCACGCCGCAGGGGGCCCTGGATCAACAGATCCGGATCCGGGGGGAGAGCTTCACGGTGATCGGCACCCTCGAATTCAAGGGCACCAACTCCTTCCGCGATCAGGATGATCAGGTGATCATTCCGCTCACCACGATGGCCAATCGCATCGTGGGGGTGAATGCCCAGGCCGGTGTCTCCGTGGACAGCATCTCCGTGTCGGCCCGCAGCGCCGACAGCATGGAAGCGGCCCAGGCTCAGATCACCAACCTGCTGCGGCTGCGGCACAGAATCGTGCCCCCGCGAGAGGATGATTTTCTGATCCGCAGCCAGGCAGATCTGGTCAACGCCTCCAACTCGGTGGCGGGCGTGTTCACCGCTCTGCTGGGTGGATCGGCGGCCATTTCCCTGCTGGTCGGCGGCATCGGCATCATGAACATCATGCTGGTCTCGGTCTCGGAACGGACGCGGGAGATCGGCATCCGCCGGGCGATCGGGGCCCGCTCCAGCGACATCCTGCGCCAGTTTCTGATCGAGAGCACGGTGCTCTCGCTGGTGGGCGGAGTGCTGGGGGTGGCCCTCGGCGTTGTGGCCTCCCTGCTGATCAACGCCGCCTTCGGGTGGAGTGCCGGTGTGGCCCTGGATGCGGTGGGGCTCTCCCTGGGGTTCTGCCTGGTGATCGGAGTGTTCTTCGGGGCCTATCCCGCCGGCAAGGCAGCGAAGCTCGACCCGATAACGGCGCTGCGCAGTGATTGACCCCGGAATGATTGAAACCGGAGTGATTGACCCCTGACTGGAATCCGCCGATGTTGCAACTGAGAGCGATCAGCAAGACATATCAGATGGGTGGAGAACCCGTGGAGATTCTCCATGGCATCGATCTCTCAATTCTGCGGGGAGACTACACCGCGATTGTGGGCAGCTCTGGATCCGGGAAATCGACCTTAATGACCATCATGGGATGCCTGGAAAAGCCCAGCGGCGGCCACTACTACTTTGACGCCAGAGATGTGACCCTGTTAAGCGATCATGAGTTGACCGACATCCGCAATTTCAGGATCGGCTTCATCTTCCAGCAATTCAATTTGCTCTCCCGGCTCACCGCCCTCGAAAATGTGATGCTGCCGCTGGTCTATGCCGGCGCCCCCAGATCCGAACGGCGCGAGCGGGCCGAGGAGATGCTGGTGCAGGTGGGGCTGGCCGATCGCCTGGCCCATCGGCCCAACCAGCTGTCCGGCGGCCAGCAGCAGCGGGTGGCCATGGCCCGGGCCCTGGTCAACCAGCCGGAACTGCTGCTGGCCGACGAACCCACCGGCGCCCTCGACTCGCGAACCGGAGAGGAGGTGATCGAGCTGATCTCCGGCCTGCATGCCCGGGGCCTCACGATCGTGCTGGTGACCCACGATCCGGCGGTGGCCCATCGCAGTGACAGGATCGTGCGGCTTCAGGATGGACAGATCACAAGCGACAGCAGCGCCCAAGGGGAGAGGAGCTGAGCCGATTGCCCTCAGGACTGCTCACCAAGTGGTCCTTTGGCGCATCACACCCGAGAACCCCATCACCACCGGCGGCTTGAAGGGCTCCAGCTGCTGGGCCGTGGCCTCCAGGAAGGTCACCGGAATCGTGATCAACAGGATGTAGCCGCGGAGGTGGGGGTCGAGGTTCCCCTGGGGGGAAGGCAACTGGGCGGCCAGCACGGTTTCCCGCGGCGCCCAGAGGGGATTGGTGCGAGCCTCCGCATAGATCTCTGCCAACCGGGAGCTGCGGCTCTGATCAGCGAGAGACGCAGACTCTGCTGAATGGGCAAAGGCGTTGCGCAGATTGCGCAGGGCGGAAAGGGCTCGCTCCACCGGCGTGTCAATTGCATGGAAACACCAATGGCATTGCATGGGATAGCGCGTACAACGCCGCAGGGCACATGAGCCTTCTACCGGTGTACCGATCAATGCAACCATCATCATGGAACACCTGGAGCGACTGAAGCTGTGTATAGGTCCTGGCCTCAACAAGTTCCGACGGCAAAGGAGCACTTCTTCATTCTTTTCCACTCCCTCCAGGCGCTGCCTTCCGACTGTCCCATGGAATAATCGGACATTGATTACCAACAAGCTCCAGCGCCAGATCCAAATCCCCATCCAACAGGTACTTTGCCGCCAAGGACAGCACTGTGGCGCCATCTTTCATGCGCTAGAAGCAGACTCCCCAGCATAGGATCAAGAGCCGGAGTCTGAAGCATCTGCTTACACGTAGTCGCGTGGATCGAGTCTTTCGCCGGTCATCTCGCTTTCCACGCTGTCGACGTACGCCTTCGCGACGACCGAAGCGGACAAACCTGGCGTGGGATCGCGCCCCAATGCAAGCAGCGTCTCGCGAACCCACGGTGGCGACACCACGTTGATGCGTACCCCTCGGGGCATCCCCAGCGCTGCTGCCCGCGTGAAGGCGTCGAGGCCGGCATTGACCATGCTAATCGAGCAGCTGTCTGGAACAGGATTCCGACCCAGAACGCCGCTTGACAGTGTGAACGAGCCTCCATCTGAGATCGAAGCCAGACCCAGACGGACGAGATTGACCTGCCCCATCAGCTTGCTGGTGAGACCGAGTTGAAAGTCGTCATCGGACAAGTCTGCGATTGATCCAAAAGCGGCCTGCCCAGCTGCGCAGACCACAGCGTCGAACGGAGCCACCGCTTCAAACAACGCTCGGATGGATTCCGGCTGGGCAATGTCCACCTGCTGATCGCCCCTGGTGCGGCTGACGCGAATCAGTTGGTGCCGTTCTGCAAGGGCTTGATCAACCGCCTGGCCGATGGTCCCAGCTGCTCCGATGAGGACAATTCTCATAAGAAGACGTCTCTTCGTTGGCCGATCCTGAAAAATAATCCCTTGCGGTGTTGCTTCCCAACCTTGAGGCCCATCCTGTCGATGAGCGACAGTGGATCCTTGGAGCAACCGATCGAGGAGTGGCCCTACCTCGATCAGGAGGTGCTGCTACGCACCCGCAGCCGCAAGGTCTGCATGACCAGCCACTGGTTCAGGCACCACGCCGGCCCCAATTGCATCCCGCTGCTCACCTCACCAGTCGTTGCCAGGGCTGGACTGACAACATGACCCGCCAGCGGGGCTGGGCACCGGTGGCCGGCCAGCGGGGGTGATGGCTGCAGCCAGCCGCGGCGCAGCTCGGGTGGAGGGGCACCTGGTGGTGGGGGTTTTGCCCGATGAAGGAAGCGGTGACGACAGGCAGGGCACCGCCGAAGTGGATCAGGCCCTGTTCACCGGCATGGGGAAGGCCCGCAACGTGATCAACGTGCTCAGCGCCGATGTGGAGGTGGTCTGCGGTGGCGGCGGCCCCGGTACGGCATCAGAAGCTGCCCATGCGCTCAATGCCCGCAGGCCGCTGATCCTGCTGACAGTGCCGGTGGTGGGTGGTTTCGTGCGCTGGCTCTAGCGGTGGTTCGTGTCCTGAAGGCAACGAAATGCGATCATCACGCAATCGGCAACACAACTTCATCTGTGAATGTGTCTGTTGTTCTCCACACCCGGCCTTCCACTGGCACGCATGGGGCAGGCAGCGTGAGTAGACAGGAGAACCAGGGAGTCTCATTCGTGCTACACACAATCCCATTGCTGGCCGCTACCTGTCTGGCGGGATTCACGGTGCTGCAACTGCTATTCAGCACCTAGTCGTGGTGATCAGCTACTGGCTGGTTCGCGATGCGAAGCTTCCTGTGGTTCTGGCTGAAGCAGTGGATCCGGTTGCGCTATTCATCGGTTCCCTCCATTCGTCCTGATCGCCTGCTAAAGATCCTGGCGATGCAGCAGGCTGGCGACTGGTTGATTCTCGATGCCCGCACGACCGCCGAATTCAACGTGAGTTGCCTCCCAGGCGCGGTGTCTATCGGGGATGGGGAGGTGATTCCGCTCTCAGGCCCACTGGGCAAAGCCTCGAGGGAGCGGCCGATCCTGGTGTGCTGTGCGGTGGGGGTGCGCAGTGCTGCCGTGGTGAACCGGCTGCAGGAGCGGGGCTTCCGGAAGGCCGTGAATCTGGAGGGAGGGCTGTTTGAATGGGTGAATCAAGGGCATCAGCTGGTGCATGTGGGCCAACCCACCACGCTTGTGCATCCGTTCAATCGCTTCTGGGGTCTGCTCCTGAAGCCGCACCGATGAGAGGCACTGGCATGGCGCCACTGTCGATCATCATTCCCACCCTGAACGAGGCCGCCAGCCTGGGACGCACGCTGGCGAATGTGCATGCCCTCGATCCACCGGCCTTCGAAGTGCTGGTGGTGGATGGCGGCAGCTGCGACGCCACCCGGGCGATCGCCACCGCGGCGGGTGTGGAAGTGTTCCCCTGCGAAGTAGCGGGCCGGGCGATCCAGATGAATGCAGGCGCGCGGCAGGCCCGCGGCAGCCTGCTCTGCTTTCTGCATGCCGACACCCTCGTTCCCACCGATCTGGTGGCGATCGCGGAGCGGGTGCTGGAGGACCAGGCCATCGCCGGGGCGGGCTTCGTGTCGCTGATGAGTGGCGAAGACACCACCCGTTGGGGGATTTCGGCCCTGAACCTGCTCAAGACCCATCTGGCGCCATTGCTGTTTCGCCCACACCTGTACTGGCGCGGACTGCGTCTGCTGTTCGGCGATCAGGTGATGATCTGTCGCCGGCAAACCTTCTGGGAGGTGGGTGGCTTCAACGAAGCTCTGCCGATCCTGGAGGACGGCGATCTCTGCCTGCGGCTGCTGAAGCAGGGACGCATCCGGCTGATCAACCGGGTGGTGATCAGTTCCGACCGGCGGGTGCAGCGCTGGGGCGCCGGCAAGGCCGCTGCGATCTATCTCTCCATCGGCGTGCTCTGGGGTCTGGGCATGCCACCGGCCGCCCTGAAGCGCCTCTACGAGGACATCCGCTGATTCAGGCTCCAGTCGTAGGGTAGAAACGCGACCCGGGGTTGATGATCCTGTACCGAAACGCCGCCCAGGCGGGGAAGGATGTAGTCGGGCAGGGAAGGCGCCACCGCCAGGAAATCAGCCTTGTACCACCGGAAGATCTTGCTGCAGTACAGAACGCCCCTCTCAGCGTCGAATGTCACCTTGGCAGGGTTGTTGATGAAGCGGGTCACATCCTGCTCCAGTTGCTCCTCCACCCGCTCCGGCGTGTAGGCCTCATGACGCAGCAGCGGACAACCCAACGAGGCGCAGACGATCGCGAAGTGGATGCGGGGATCACCAGTGCGCTGGCGCAGCATCCTGTTTTCGATCTGCGCCAGGCTGAATAACTCATTGCCAAGGCGATGCACGCGCTGCTGGAAGAATCGCAGGAACCCGATCCAGTTCGGCAGGCCGATCAGGGTGGGGCGGATCGACGCGATTGGATAGGCCGAGAGCACCGCCTGGATTGTGAAAGCGTTGTAAAGGTTGATCCAGTGGGCGATGTGATCCTGTCGGCCGTGGGTATCAGCAGATTGCCTGGCCAGCCAGCGGCTGAGGGTGTCGGGGTGATGGGTTCTCCAGGCTTCGTAATCCACCCGGCCCGCCCGGTCCACGTAGTGCTGGAGGAGATGATTCCAGGCGGGCAGGTCGTTCATGGTTCGGCAGGGGTGGTGGCGTGCAGGCTTGCTCGAGATGCAATTCGCGGAATAGCCGGCCGGTGCCGAGGTGGGCGCCATCGCAGAACCAGCCATGGCGGCTGCGGCCGCAGCGGCAGAGCTGCTGCACGCCAGCTGGCAGCTCCAGGGGAATCGGCCCCGCAGAGGGTGGAGCCGATTCAGCCATGGCATTCACAGCCACAGCCGGCTTGGCAAGGCTCACCGTTGGGGTGCCCTTTGGCGCAGACCTCGCTGCAGAACAGCAGGGCGCCGTTGCGGAACGGGCTGTCCTCTTGCACCGTGCAGTGACAGCCAGGGCAGGCGCACTGCAGCGTGGCGGGTTTCTCCAGGGTCGTGGTCATGGCCTCTCCTTGCTCCGTACCGATGAACCCAGTCTGCCGCCTTCGCCGGGAGGGAACGGCTTGCCGTACTGACACGACGGTCCAGCGGATCTATCCATGGATCAGAGACCTCGACCAGGGCAGCGCGGCCGAGACCCTGCAACCTGCCCTAGGAGCCTGTCGCGCATAGATCACCGCCCGCATGCTCCACAGACGCCCCTGAATCTGCCCAGATCTCAGTGGCTGCAATGGATCTGGTCGATAATATGGGGCATGAGCAAGCCCAAGACCTTCCGGCCCTGGACCCCGGGACAGACCAGCTTGATGCCACCGTCGCCGATCGACTGGCTGCCGAGTGATCACCTGGTGTTCT
>NZ_JAYGIC010000123.1:0-5754 GCF_034931105.1 Synechococcus sp. CCY9201
GACCACGCCGGCGCCATCGGGGATCACCAGCGTCGCCGCCTCGATCGCCGCCCCCAGCTGCGGATCCGCCAGGGCCGCCATCGTCATCTCGGCGTTGAGGGTGACGATCTGGCCGCCGCCCCGCGGCAGCAGCGCCAGGGCCGCCTCAAACACATCCGGGCACACATCCACCGGCACGTCCAGCACCCGGGTGCGGCGGGGATCGGTCGCCTTCGCTGCCATGGGCCGGGTTCGCTGCGCGAGAGAATCTATGGCTCAACCCTGAAACCCACCTGCGGGGATTCAGAGGCGGCACCCGCTGAGGGCCCAGCATGACGATCTCCAGCGCCTCCTCCGACCGGCTCCTGATGCCGGAGCCCCTGCCGCCGGACGCGGACGGCGAGGAGACCAGCCTCGAGGCTCAGGCCTTTCTCGAAGAACTGGATCAGCAGATCGAACAGGTGGTGCTGCGGCGGCAGCATCCGATCACCGGATTGCTGCCGGCCAGCACCGCCAACACGGTGCACGGCAACTACGGCGATGCCTGGGTGCGCGATTGCGTTTATTCGATCCAATGCGTCTGGGGACTGGCCCTGGCCCACCAGCGCCTGCACGGCAGCACCCGCCGCGGCCACGAACTCCAGCAGCGGGTGCTGCAGCTGATGCGCGGCCTGCTGAACGTGATGCTGCGGCAAGCGGCAAAAGTGGAGCGCTTCAAGACCAGCCTCGACCGGCTTGACGCCATCCACGCCAAGTTCGATACCAACAGCGGTGAGCCGGTGGTGCCGGACGACGGCTGGGGCCATCTGCAGCTCGACGCCACCGCCCTGTTCCTGCTGCAACTGGCCCAGCTGACCCGCTCCGGCCTGGTGATCGTGCAGACCAGCCACGAGCGCGACTTCATCCAGAACCTGGTGTATTACGTGGCGCGGGCCTACCGCGTGGCCGACTACGGCATCTGGGAGCGGGGTGACAAGGGCAATCACGGCCTGCCGGAACGGAACGCCAGCTCGATCGGCCTGGTCAAGGCGGCCCTCGAAGCCCTGGAGGATCTCGATCTGTACGGCCCCCACGGCGACGGCAGCTGCTGCCTCACCATTCCCCACGATGCGATCGTGCGCCTGCGCCAGGCGCTGCTCAACCTGCTGCCGCGCGAATCCGCCAGCAAGGAGGCCGACAGCGCCTGCCTGTCGGTGATCGGCTACCCCGCCTGGGCGGTGGAGGATCCAGACCTGGTGGAACGGACCCGCCACCGCATCCGCCGCGATCTGGGCGGCGCCTACGGCTACAAGCGCTTCCGCCGCGACGGCCATCAGACGGTGGTGGAAGACGTGACCCGCCTGCACTACGAACGGGAGGAGCTAGCCCAGTTCGAACACATCGAATCCGAGTGGCCCCTATTCCTCGCCTACGAGCTGGTCACGGCCTGCTGCGAAGGCCGCTGGGAAGAGGCCCGCAGCTGGCGTGAGCGCCTGCGGGCCGTGAGCGTGGAGGTGGACGGGGTGCTGCTGCTGCCGGAGCTGTACCTGGTGCCGGAGCAGGCGATCGAGGCCGAACGGGCCATTCCCGGCAGCCAGGAACGCGAACCGAACGAGAATGTGCCCCTGCTCTGGACCCAGAGCCTCACCTGGCTGGGAGACCTGCTGCTGCACGGGCTGATCACCCCCGCCGACCTCGACCCCAGCGGCCGCCGTCAGCCGCAGCAGCTCGGAGCCGATCGGGTGCTGGTCAGCCTGGTACCGGCCGACGCCACGATTGCGACCGCGCTCGAGCAGGCGGGCCTGCCGATCACCCGCAGCAACGAGAGCGTGCAGGTGGGCAGCTCCCGGGAGCTGGGCCGCCAGCTGGCGGCGGTGGGTGCCAACCCGCAGCTGGGGCTGAGCGGCCATCCACCGGTGCGGATCGAGACCATGGCCACGGCCCGGCTCTACCGGCAGGCCGGCGCGCTGCACGCCTACCTTCCGGCCGTGCTGGAGGAGGGCACCTTCTACCTGGCCGACGATCCCGAGCAGCTGGCCGATGCGGTGTGCAGCGAGCTGCGGCTGCTGCAGCGCAACTGGCGCAGCCAGCGGTTGCCGCTGCTGCTGGTACCCGTCGCCGCTGGCCCCTTCCATCGCGACCCGGAGGCCTTCCTGCGGCTGGGACGCGCCCTCCAGTCCGGTGAGATCGAGGGGGTTCCGGTGCAGCTGGCTCCCCTGGAGACCGTGCTGGACCAGCTCAACCTGGTGGAGCTCCCCGCCGATCTCCCCGCCCCCCTGGCACCGGCGCCCCCGAGCCAGCTGCCGCTGCGGGCCAGCACCAGCCAGAAGCCGCTCACCGCCCAGCAGGAGCAGGAGCTGGAACTGCAGCAGACGCCGATCTCCAGCCTGGCGGAGCGTCTCTGGGCCAGCACCTCCCTGGAGGAGCAGAGTGAGGTGCTGGAGCAGCTGGTACGGCGGCTCGGCAATCACGCGGTGCTGCAGGGGCCTGGCCGCGGCGCCCCCCTGCGGTTGCCCCTGCTGGTGGATGAGGTGTACCGACGGGCCCTGGCCGAGGGCAACTGGAATGTGGTGCGCCGATGCGCCGGCGTGATGGGGCTGGTGCACCCCCAGCTCGAAGATGCCCTCACCGACCTGCTGGTGCGGCAGAAGCAACTGGTGGTGGGGCGCAACTACACCCACGACTCCCTGATCACCGAACCAGCCAGCAGCCTGGTGATCGGCGAGCGGATCCGCCGCTACAGCGGCGACGACGGCCGCGAATGGATGCTGCAGCAGGAACTGCTGCTCGCCCTCGACGGGCTGGCACGGCTGGAGCCGACCCTGCTGAGCGGCAGCCTCACCCTGCAGCTGGGCCAGCTGCTGCTGCTGCTCACCGGCGAGCTGGCCACGGAACACGAGCTCAGCCAGAGCGATGCCTTCGAGGCACTCTGCAGCCTGCCGCCCCACGGACTGCGTCGCCGCCTGCGGGACCTGCTGGCCGATGTGGAGCACGCCCGCGCCTCCCTGCAACGCAAGGAACACCTGCATGTTCGGGGCCGGGTGCGCTGGGAAGTGCCCGATCCGCTCGAGGAGCTGCCCAAGGGCGGAAGCTGGTTGCAGCACCGCCAGCGGATGGGCACCCTGCAGCGGGTGCCGCGCGATTTCTATGCCGGCATCTGGGATCTGCTGCACCACTGCGACGGCCTGGTGATCGGCGACAAGCTGGAGCGCCGCAACCGGCTGGAAAGCGCCCCGCTGCTGAGTGAAAAGACCCCCGGCGAACGCAACTTCGCCACCCTGGTCGAACACCTGCTCAGCAAGATCGAGGCCTCCGAGTACCGGCGCCTCTGCATCGAGACCCTGATCACCCTGATGGCCTTTGTGGGGGCCAACCCCCAGGTTCACTTCGACGACGACCTCGCCCTCGACGTGGTGATCGGCCACGCGGTGCGCGTCGGCTGGCAGCAGAACCATCCCGATGTGCCGGCCACGGACTACGGCCTGCACAAGGCTGATGCCTGGGATCGCTTCTACAACGCCTCGCCGGCCGCCTGCCGGCGCTGGCAACTGCAGGCCCTGCGGGAGCTCACCGAAGCGGAGCAGCCGGCTGAAGCCAGACAGCCGGCCTGAGGATCAGATCGGTGCATCCAGCGCCATGCAGAGGTTGGGCTGCTCAACGCACTGCTCGATCAGGTCGGCGAGCTGCAGGGCACGGGAAGCCTGAAGGCCATCGACTGCTGGGATTTCCACGCCTCGCACGCATTGGAGAAAGTGCTCGAGTTCGGCGTAGAGCGGTTCAATCGAGGTGGTGCTCACCTCCTCGATGAAGCCATCGTTCCGATACACCAGCTCGCCGTGGTCGGCGCTCACCGAGCCGTGGGACCGGCGATAGATGCGCAGGTTGTGGTTGAGGAAGTCGGTCTCCATCAGGCTGCAGCGGCAGTGAGCGCTGAGGCTGCGGATCTTGCGATGGGCCATCTTGCTGGCGGTGAGGCTGGCCACCACGCCATTGGCGAAGCCGAGGGTGGCGTTGACGTAGTCGATCGGGCCATCGGCGCTGCGCCCCCCGGCAGCCGCCAGACGCACCACGGGAGCCCCGGCCAGTTCCAGCACCAGGTCGATGTCGTGGATCATCAGATCCAGCACCACCGACACATCATTGGCCCGATCGGCGTTGGGACTGTGGCGGCGGGCCTCCAGCACCACCACCTCCTCGTCGGCCACCACCTTGAGCAATTCGCGGAAGGCGGGGTTGAAGCGCTCGATGTGCCCCACCTGCAGCAGGCGGGTCGTGGCGGAGGCTGCCTGGATCAGCTCAGCCGCCTCCTCCTGGCTGGCGGCGATCGGCTTCTCGATCAGCACGTGCAGCCCCGCCTCCAGGCAGGTGAGACCGACCCGGTGGTGCAACAGGGTGGGAACGGCGATGCAGACCGCTTCGACGTGCTCGATCATGTCGGCGTAATCCGCGAACCAGCGGCAGCCGAACTGCTCCACGGCGAGCTGTCCGCGGGCCTCATCGGGATCGGCCACCCCCACCAGCTCGGCGTCGCGCAGCAGGCTGAGCACGCGGGCGTGATGCCAGCCCATGTTGCCGATGCCGATCACACCAACCTTGACGGGCTTCATGTCGGCAGGCCTCACCACAGCGGGATCATCGCAGCGCGACCGGGCCCCCGGGCCCCGGGAGAGCAGACGGTGCGCGATCTGCAGGGATTCACGAGGATCTGACAGGCATCGAGTCCTCAGCCGGGGCGCTGGTTGATCCGCACCCGATCGATGCGCGGGCCATCCATGGTGACCACGGTGAACTGGTAGCCCTTCCAACCCAGACCTTCCCCGGGGGATGGAATGTGCTGGAGCCGCTCCAGCAGGAAGCCCGCCAGGGTGTGATGCCCCTCCGCCTCGGGCAGTCGCAGCCCCAGCTGGCGATTGAGCTCGAAGATCTCCAGGTCTCCCGCCACCGACCAGGAGTCGTCCTGGAGCTGCATCAGGTCGTTGGCATCGGCCTGGGATCCGTCCTCCTCTCCCACGATCTCGCCGGTGAGATCGGCCACGGTGACCAGCCCCTCGGTGCCGCCGTGCTCATCCACCACCACCAGCAGCGGATGGCCGCTGCGGATCAGCGGCAGCAAGTCAGCCAGGGAGGCACTTTCCTGGACCAGCTGCACGGGCACCACGAAGGGATCCAGCCGCGAATCGGGCTGCAGCAGCCCTCGGGCGATCGGTTCAGCGAGGCGCCGCAGATCGAGCATTCCATGGACGTCGTCGAGCGACTGGCCGATCACCGGGAAGCGGGCGTGGTGGGTGGCATGCACCGCGTCCATCATCTCGGCGAAGGTGACGCCCACCGGCAGGGTCTCCATGCCGGAGCGGGGCACCATCACCTCCCGCACCAGCGTGTCCCGCAGGGAGAACACACCCTCGAGGATGTTGCGCTCATCGGGCTGCAGACCGGTGACGCTGCCGCTCTCGATCAGGGTCTCGAGCTCCCCTGCCGACAGCACCGGCACCAGCTCATCCCAGTTGCGGGGCAGGCCGAACAGGCGCAGCAGCAGGCCTCCCAGGCGCTCGATCAGGAGCAGCAGCGGCCCCAGGGTGCGGTTCACCGATTCGAGCAACGGCGCCAGGCGCAGGGCGGAAAGCTCGGGCTGATGCAGCACCCAGGCCTTCGGCACCAGGCCGCCCAGAAGGGTGGCCAGCAGCACCAGCACCAGAAACACCAAGGCCAGAAGCCAGGGCCGCAGCTCCGGCGCGGCGGCGGCGAAGGGCCGCATCCCATCCACGAGATCGCGGCCGGTCCAGCCCAGGGCCACCA
>NZ_JAYGIC010000124.1:0-3987 GCF_034931105.1 Synechococcus sp. CCY9201
CTGGTGGCCCTGCTGGCCAGTGGGGTGTCGCTGGGCGCGGGCGGCTGGTCGGCTCTGGCGGCCTTGCCTCTGCTCTGCACTCCCCTGGCGCTGGTGGGTCTGCTCGATGATCGCCACAGCCTCCCGGTGGGCTTGCGCTACGGCGTTCAGCTGCTCACGGCCCTGGTGACCCTGCTCGTCTCACCCCTCCTGGTCTTACCCGAGCCGAACGCGGCCCTGCCGCCCCTGGCCCTGGTGGTGGTTGCCCCCCTGCTGCTGCTCGCCGCCACCGCCGTGATCAACTTCACCAACTTCATGGACGGCCTCGACGGCCTGGTGGCTGGCTGCCTCGCCGTGGCCCTCGCCGCCGCCGCGCTGCAGCTGGCCGCTGCCCCTGACCTGGCTCCGGTCGCCCTGCTGCCGCTCTGGGCCCTGGTGGGGGGCCTGCTCGGCTTTCTGCTCTGGAACTGGAGCCCGGCGCGGGTGTTCATGGGCGATGTGGGCAGCACCTTTCTTGGTGCCGTCTTCGCCGGTGTGGTGCTGCAGGCCACCAGCTGGCCCGAAGCCCTCGGGCTGCTGCTGCTGGCCACACCCCTGCTCGGCGATGCCTGCCTCTGCGTGCCGCGCCGTCTGCTGGCCGGTCAGCGGGTGTTCCAGGCCCATCGCCTCCATCTGTTCCAGCGTCTGCATCAGGCCGGCTGGCCCCATGCCCGGGTCGCGCTCCTCTACATCGGCGCCACCGCCGCCCTGGCGGCAGCCCTGTGGATCGGTGGCTGGCCCTGGGTTGTGGCCCTCGCAGCCCTGGAGCTGCTGATCGGCTTCCGGCTCGATCAGCGCGTCGCCGTGTCCTTTGATCAGGCCTCTGCTGGATCCATTCCTCCAGCCATCTCCAGGTCGGAGGCCTCGTGATGCCTGTGTTCCAGCTCAGTGCCCGTCTGCTCACCCTGCCGCCCCTCCGCCGCAGGCTGTTGCTGATCAGCGCCGACGCCCTGCTGATTCCCCTGGCGGTCTGGCTCAGCTTCGCCTTGCGCCTGTCGGAGTTCTGGCCGCCGCAGCTGCAGGCCTGTCTCTGGCTCTTTCCCCTCACCTGGCTGGTGGCCCTGCCCCTGTATGGGTTCACGGGCCAGTACAAGGGCATCACCCGCTACGCCGGCAGCCGGGTGCTCTATGCGATTTCGGCCCGCAATCTGGCGGTGGTGTTGGTGCTGCACAGCATCGAGATGGCGGCGCCGTGGCCGGCACCGCCCCAGAGCAGCTGGTTCCTGCTCTGGTTCCTGCTCACCGGCCTCACCGGTCTGGTGCGGCTGGCGCTGCGGGATGTGCTCCAGGCCGTGAACACCAGCTCCCGTCGCCGGCGCCAGGTGGGGGCCGTGATCTACGGGGCCGGCTCGGCCGGTGTGCAGCTGGCCGCCGCCCTGCGCTACGCCCAGAGCCATCGGGTGGTCGGCTTCCTCGACGACGACCCCCAGCTCTGGAATCGCTATGTGAACGGCATCCCGGTTCTCGCCCCCCAGCGGCTCGCCGGCCTGATCGAGCGCCAGAAGCCCAGCCAGATCCTGCTGGCGATGCCGAAGATCAGCCGCAGCGAGCGCCGCCGCATCATCGATGGCCTGCAGCCCTATCGCCTTCCGGTGCTGCAGGTGCCCAGCGTCGACGACATCACCTCCGGCCGCACCCGCATCGATGCCCTGCGGCCCATCGCCATCGAGGAATTGCTGGGTCGCGATCCGGTGCCTCCCAATCTCGAGCTGCTGCAGGCCACCGTGGCCGGCCGCTCCGTGCTGGTGACCGGTGCCGGCGGCTCGATCGGCTCCGAACTCTGCCGCCAGATCCTGGCCCTGGGCCCTGCCCGCCTGTTGCTGCTCGAGCGCAGCGAGCCCGCCCTCTACACGATCGATCAGGAGCTGCAGCAGCAGCTCCGTCATCAGCAGCTCCGTCATCAGCAGATCCACCAGCTGGAGCTCGATCAGGGGCCCGATCAGGGGCCCGATCAACTGATCGTGCCCCTGCTGGGCTCCGTGACCGACCGGGCCCTGCTCGATCAGCTCTTCGCGGATCACCCGGTTCAGGTGGTGTTCCACGCCGCCGCCTACAAACATGTGCCCCTGGTGGAGGGCAATCCCCTCGCCGGCCTGGCCAACAACGTGGTCGGCACCCGCACCCTGCTCCAGGCCGCCATCGCCCACGGCGTCGAGCGGCTGGTGTTCATCTCCACCGACAAGGCGGTGCGTCCCACCAACGTGATGGGGGCCTCCAAGCGCCTCGCCGAACAGATCCTCCAGGCCATGGCCCAGGAGCTCGCCCTGCGCGGCTCTCCCACCGTGTGTGCCCTGGTGCGCTTCGGCAATGTGCTCGGCTCCTCCGGCTCTGTGGTGCCCCTGTTCCGGCGCCAGATCGATGCCGGAGGGCCGATCACGCTGACCCATCCCGAGGTGATCCGCTACTTCATGACCATCCCCGAGGCCGTGCAGCTGGTGCTGCAGGCCTCAGCCCTGGCCCAGGGTGGCGATTGTTTCCTCCTGGATATGGGCGAACCCATCCGGATCCTGGATCTGGCCCGCCAGATGGTGGCCCTCAGCGGCCTGTCCCTGCGCGATGACCAGCACCCCAACGGCGACATCGCGATCGCCTGCACGGGCCTGCGCCCCGGTGAGAAGCTCTACGAGGAGCTGCTGATCGATGCTGAATCGCAACCCACCAGCCATCCGCTGATCTACCGGGCCCAGGAGACCTTCCTCGAGCCCTGCCGGCTCTGGCCCCTGCTCGATGCCCTGGAGTGGGCCGTGGCCCGTCACGACCAGTCCACCGCCCTCGATCTCCTGGCTCGGCTCGTGCCCGAGTGGCAGCGATCCGCACCCCCTCGCTCAGGGGCTGATCGGCTGACGCCGGATCCCAGCAGCGGCCCCCGTCGGCCCGACGCCGGCGATGCCGCCGCGATTCCCGCTGGCTGAACTGGCTCCCGCTGGGGTTGGCGACCACCGGATCCACAGGGGCCACCTGCGGCCTGAGGGGCTCGTCAGCCCAGATTTTTGTGCCCTTAATATGCCGTTATCGTGAAAGCGTTGATTCATGGGTGTTGAAACTGGCTGCCGTGAATGATCCTGGCTAAGATTTGGTAATTCATCTCAGCTGGGCTGAGCCATGCGCAGCACCATCACGGCCCGGGGTCAAACGGTGATTCCCGCCCCCATTCGTGCCCGTTTTTCCCTTGGTCCGTCCCAGCGTCTGGAATGGTTTGTGGATGCCGATGGCTCCATCCGCGTGGTGCCGGTGGACCTGTCGCCAGTCAAGGCCTTTCGTGGCGTGGGGCGCCGTGGCGGCTCCACCGAGCGGCTCCTGGCTGATCGTGAAGCTGATCGTGAAGCTGAGCGGCGGGCAGAGCGGGGCTTCGGCCACTGATGGCAGGGCTGCTTCTGCTGGATACCTCGGCCCTGCTCACCCTGCGCGACGATGAACCCGGCGCCGATCGGGTCGAACAGGCGCTCGAGCGCCAAGACCGCTGTTATGCCTGCTTTCTCAGCCGGATGGAGGTGCTCTATCGGGTCTGGAAAGACGAAGACGAGTGCGCCGGACGCCTGGCCTACGAGCAGCTCAAGGCGCTTCCCTTGCACTGGCTGGAGGCTTCCGAACCGCTGCTACAGCATGCGGCCAGCATCAAGGCCCGCCATTCCCTCTCCCTGGCCGATGCCTGGATCGCAGCGGCGGCGCAACAGGTGGGCGCCACCCTGCTGCACAAAGACCCCGAGTTTCGTGCCATTGCCGATCTCTCCCAGGAATGGCTCGGCTGACTCTCCCGAATTCGGAGAACAAGCGCAACAGCTCAGGCTGGGCTGACCGGCTTACGCCGGATCCCAGTAGCGGCCCCCGTCGGCCCGGCGCCGGCGGTGCCGCCGCGATTCCCGCTGGCTGAACTGGCTCACGCCGGGGTTGGCGACCACCGGATCCACATGGGCCCCCTGCTCCCAGAGCTCCCGCGGAGCCCAGCGCACCGTGTGCTGCACCCGGTCG
>NZ_JAYGIC010000125.1:0-2599 GCF_034931105.1 Synechococcus sp. CCY9201
GGAAGGCCGAGGGCGGCGGGATCGGGCGGATCGGGCAGGGGCGGGGCTTCCGCAATGGTGGCGCCACCAGGCTCTCGATCGCGGTGGCCACGACCGTCTGATCCAGGCGCTGCTGCCGATCTCGCCTCTGGAGGTGTGGCTGGGGGCTCCGCCCAGGCGCGCTCCAGGCTGAGCAGCCGCTGCCGATCGGGGGCACCACTCCAGATCCAGAGCCGATCCGGGCTGCGGCCCTGCGGATCGGCGATCTCCCGGGCGCTGGCCAGGCGGGCCCGCTGCGGATCGGTGGTGGGCAGGCGATCCAGCAGCTGCTGGGACGCCTCGAGGTTGCCGCGGGGATGGTCGTGCCACCAGCGCAGCAGAGCTTCCGCCAGTTCGGCGGTGTCGGGTACGGCGCAGTGCTCCTGCAGTTCGGGCAGGTCATGGTGGAGCTGCAGAAACCGCTGGGCCGGGATGGCTCGCACCTGGGTGGGTTCCATGGCGATCAGGGTTTCGCACGGTTCCCCCCGCAACAGACCTGCCCAGCCCACCAGGGAGCCGGGGCCGAGGCGATCCACGGTGAAGGAGCCCTCGAGGGGATCGTGGGCGAGAAGACGGGCGCGACCGGAGAGGATCAGCAGCACCTGGTGGGGCAGCTGGTCGCAGCGCAGCAGAAAGCGGCCGGTGGGATAGGCCTGCGTTTCCGTGTCTTGTTGCAGCCGCTGCCGGAGTGCGGGTGGCAGGGACATCTCAATCCGGCAGGGGAATGGCGATGGCAGGGCGGGCGGCTTTCGGCTGTGCGGTCACTTCCGGACTGGCTGCCGCCGCGGCCTCCAGTTGCGGCAGGGCCGTGCGGCAGCGCTGCCGCAGCCAGTCGTTGAACAGGGTGTGTTCCAGGCGGCGCTGGGTGGCTGGATCCAGCGAGGCCGGCAGCCGTTGCTCCAGCTGCACGATCAGCAGCTCGTCCTTCGCGATCGAGAAGGGGCTCTGGGGCACCCCAGGGCGGCTGATCCTGAGCCGATCCGCCAGCTGGGGCTGCAGCGAGCCCAGGGGAGTGGGCCCGATGCGGCTGCTGCGCACCGCAGCGGCGGGATGGCCGAACAGCGACCCATCCAGGCCCGGCAGGGCCGGATCGAGTTCGTTGGCCAGGAGGCGGAAATAGATCTCCTGGGCCAGCTCGGACGCCGGTTCCGACGCGTCCAGCCGGATCAGGCTGAACACCACCTGATCGAGGTTCCGGCGAGCTTCGCGCAGGTAGAGGCTCACGGCGCTCTGGTGGAACCAGCGGTGCTGCAGGGTTTCGAGGCAGGGGTGCAGCTGCCGGAGCTCCTGGCGGATGCGTTGGGCCAGCCAGTCTTCCAGCAGGTCGGTGCGCTGCAGTTCGATCAGCGCTGCGGCGGGCGGCAGGGTGATCTCCAGCCGGGTCGACGCGCTGGTTTCGAAGGCGGCGCTGCTCAAGCGGTGCGGTGCTGGCTCCGATGGGTTCTCAGAGGAATTCGATCGCGTCGTTGGTGAGCTTGCTGCCGTCGAAGGTGGAGACAATGAACCGGGTTTTCTTGTTGGCACTGATCCGGATTCTGTCGCTGCCGATCCCGTCGACCTTCTTGGCATTGACATCCAAGGCAAGGATGTCTTCGTCGGCGTTGAACGTTTCGATCAGAATCTTGGAGCCGTCTTGCTTCAGGGCCTGCTTGGTGATCGAGACTTCATCATTCCCTTCGCCAAGACTGAAATAAGATGAGGTCTGGATGCCGGTAGGATTCTCGGAGTAGGCGGTCACGACAAAGGCGTCATTGCCGGCATTGCCATAAATCACGTTGCTGAGCGTGGTGGTGAGAATGGCATCGTCACCCTCGGACAGAGTGTAATTGGAATTGAATTCGCTTTCGGTGTAGGTCGTGAATCCACTCACCAGCAATTTGGCATTGGGATTGCCCTCCTGCACCGCCAGGAAGAAGCGTGCAAAATCCGCTTGGAAGTCTTCGGGAATGTCCGGCAGGGTGATCAGCGCCTCCGGATCAATCGGCGCGTTGGAGAAATTGATCAAAATTCCGCCGACCTGGCGATTGATCAGGGCCAGGATGAAATCGCCGATCGGAACTGGATTGCCATTGGGATCAAGAACGCTGACCACCGCAAAATTTCCGCCGGTGGCATCGATGCGATTATTGACGGTGATGCCGTAGGTGACCCCCTCCACGGTCTGGGCGATCGCCTGGCCCGGCAGCAGGGCGTTGGGGCTGAGGATCGAGATGACCTCCAGTTCGTTCGCGGGGGGGAAGCTCACGACCTTCGATCCTGACACTGCATTGTTGCCTATCCTCTGCCGTGGTAATGCTGATGTCAATATCAGTGTTCGTCCCGAAACGGTGGGCCCATCCATCCGCGCCTCGATTGTCAATGGCGCTGGAACCAGTGGCGCTGAGATGGCGCTGAGCCTCACCCGATCCGATGGAGGCAGAGCGTCTGGACTCTGATCGCCGCCGCTCCCTGCTGGCGCAGGTGTCTGCCCTTCAGATGGCCGGCACCCCGGAGCAGGCCGACCGCCTGTTGCGGCAGGCCCTGGCGCAGGACCCCGGGGATGCGGTTCTGGCAGCGGCCCTGGGCCGGCTGCTCTCGGCCC
>NZ_JAYGIC010000126.1:0-48596 GCF_034931105.1 Synechococcus sp. CCY9201
TCTGCTTCCGCTTCAATCGGCGCTTTGCCATGGCTGAGATGACCGAGCGCATCGCCAATGCAGTCTGCTGCTGCATGCCTTGCACGGAGCGGGATCTCAGGCTTGCGGAGGCTTATGGGTAATCAAGAAGGTCGTTGATTGCCACCCCCCTTCATGAGCTGGGATTTCACCGAAGACGCGGCCTTCATGGCCCTGTGCGACGCCTACAAGGAGAGCGGTGAACCCTCCGCCATGGAGTTCCTGGCCCACGGCGAAGGAGCGTTTCACTTTCAGGAACTGACTCAGAACGCTGCCGGTGAGGGGGTTGATCTGAGTGACTCGACCGAGCTCGAGGAGTTCCAGCAGGAGGTGATCGACACGCTCGAGGCCATGTGTGCCGACTGAGCTGACCCGATCGCGTCCCTGACCGCCAGGGCCAGGGATCCGAGGCTGGAGCCCCAGGAGCGGCGCTCAGGAATAGAAGAAGGCAATCTCCTTGTCCTTGAGGCCGTCCCAGCCGGCAGCCTTGAGACGGGCATCCAGAGAGGCCTGATCGAAGTGCTTGGAGCCGGTCTTGACGATGCGGTTTCGCATCGACTTCTTGACGCCGCTGCGGGAACGCTGGCTTTCGAGCTCCATCACCTCGTTGTAGAGCTCCACCATCTCGACGGGAATGGGGGTGCCATCGAGATCAAGCCCGGAGGCAATGGCGGCATCAACACCACCGGGTCCGGCAATGGCCATGGATCGCAAACAGAGAGGCGGCAAAAGCCTGCCATGACCCTGGGGCAGCAGGCACGGCCAAGGGCAGACGGCCGAGATCAGGCGCTGAAGTAGCGGGCCTTGCTGTGCAGTGCCACCAGGGCTGTGGTGCTCTGCTCAGGATCCAGCTGATCACTCTCATCCATGGACAGACCAATGCGCTCGGCACCGAGCCATGCCAGCTGGGGACGGGAATCGGCCACATTGGGACAGGCCGGATAGCCGAAGGAATAGCGGCTGCCTTGGTAGCGCTGCGCCAGCACATCCCGAAGGGCCGCGGGTTCCTCGGCGGCGAAGCCGAGCTCCTTTCGGATGCGGGCATGGACCCACTCCGCCAGGGCCTCGGCCATCTGCACGGCAAGGCCATGGAAATAGAGGTAATCCGTGTATTGATCCGCTTGGAACAGCTGCTGCGCAAACGTGGTGGCTCCCTCCCCCATGGTCACCGCCTGCATCGGCATCATGTCGGCAGGCCTGGGCTCTCCATCGGCACCGATCACCAGATCGCGGTAGAAATCGGCGATGCAGTAGCGGTTGCCAGCCCGCTGACGCGGCAGTTCAAAACGGCCCAGTTCGCGGCCCGCCTGGCTGGGGCTATCCGATTCAGCCAGACCCGTGGGATCAAAGATCACCACGGCATTGCCGCTGCGGCCGCAGGGGAAATAGCCATACGCCACCCGCGGGGTCAGCAGAGATTCGTTGATGCACCGTTGCTTCCAGTGCTGCAGCACGGGCTCAGCCTTCTCGACCAGCATGGCTTCGTAGTCGGCACGTGATTGCTGCTGGGTTTTGCGCAATTGCCACTGGCCAGCGAACAGGGCCTGACGATCGAGGTAGGCAAACACCTCCTCTAGATCGATGTCGTTTTCGTTGAGGACTCTGCTGCCCCAGAACGGTGGGGTCAGGGCCGGCTCCTCGGGCACCATCTCAGAACGATGGTCGTTGGGGCCAGGGGAGATGGAGCCGGCAGGCTGAACAGCACCGGAGTGAAGCTGGGACGCAATGTCCGCAGATGTCTCAGACGAAGATGTCTGACTTGAAGACGTTTCAGCGGGAGTGGTGGCACCATCCTCAGGGCCCGCATTACCATCGGCACTGGCCAGACCAAGCCCTTCGGGAACGCCCGCCAGGAAACCCTTCTGATCATCCCAGGTGCCGGCTGATTTCGCATCCATCAAGGCATCCATGAAGCGCAGATCGGCAAACGCATCGCGGCCATAGACCACCAGGCCGCGATAGGCGGCGCGGCAGTCACCGTTGACGAAGCGCGGCGTCAGTGCAGCACCACCGAGAATCACGGGCACACCGATGCCGGCCTGATTGAAGGCCTCAAGGTTGTCCTTCATGAAGGCCGTGGATTTGACCAGCAGACCACTCATGGCAATGCAATCGGCATTGTGTTTCTGCTGGGCCTCAATGATGGCATCACAACTCTGTTTGATGCCGAGATTGATCACCTCATAGCCATTGTTGGTAAGAATGATATCCACCAGATTCTTGCCGATATCGTGGACGTCGCCCTTCACGGTGGCAATCAGAAACTTGCCCTTGCTGCTGCTCTCCCCCTCCTGCTTCTCCATGTGGGGCTCGAGATAGGCCACCGCCGACTTCATGGTTTCAGCACTCTGCAGCACAAAGGGCAACTGCATCTGGCCGGAACCGAACAGTTCGCCCACCACCTTCATGCCATCCAGCAGGAAAGTGTTGATGATCTGCAGCGGCGGATAACTGGCCAGGGCTTCATCGAGGCTTGGCTCCAGGCCGATCCGTTCCCCATCAATGATGTGCTGTTTCAGCCGCTCTTCCACAGGAAGATCGGTCAGCGATGGCCCCGAAGCCCGCGCCTCACGGGCGCTCACCCCTTCGAACAGGGTGGTCAACACCGTGAGCGGGTCGTAGTTGCAGACCGCTCCAGCTTTTGCCGCCTCCGTCGCCGAGATGCCAGCTTCGCTGGCATTCACAAAGCGACGGCGATCGTGAATCAGATCGCGGCAGACCTGCTGGTGCTCCTCACTGATCTTCACCAGCGGCAGAATCTTGGCCGGGCTGACTATCGCGGCATCCATGCCGGCCGCGCAGCAGTCGTGCAAGAACACGGAGTTCAACACGATACGGGCAGCTGGTGACAGTCCAAAACTCACATTGCTGACGCCCAGCACCACGTGCACGCCCGGCAACTGCGTGCGGATCCGGCGGATCGATTCGATCGTGGCGGCAGCATTGAGCCGATCCTCCTCGATGCCGGTGGAGATCGGCAGGGCCAGGGGGTCGTAAAAGAGTTCATGGGCAGGGATGCCGAACTCCAGGGCATCGCGGTAAGCGCGTTGTGCAATGGCGAACTTGCGCTCCGCCGTGCGTGCCATGCCCTCTTCATCGATGGTGCCGACCACCACACCAGCGCCGTAGGCCTTGGCCAGCTCCAGCACCTTGAAGAAACGCTCGTCGCCGTCTTCGTAGTTGGTCGAGTTGAGGATGCACTTGCCACCGGCCACCTTGAGGCCGGCCTCCATCTTCTGCCACTCGGTGGAATCGAGCATCAACGGCAGATTGACATTGGTCACCAACCGGCTCACCAGCTGGTGCATGTCGCGTTCACCATCGCGGCCCACGTAATCGACGTTGACGTCAAGCACGTGAGCGTTCTCCTTCACCTGGTTGCGGGCCACGGCCACCAGACCGTCCCAGTCTTCCGCCGCCAGCAGTTCGCGCACCTTTTTGCTGCCACTGGCATTGAGCCGCTCGCCGATGATCAGGAAGGAGTTGTCCTGGTGATACGGCGTGGTGCCATAGATCGAGGCAGCAGCGGGCTCGTAGCGCAACAACGGCCGCGGGCCGCTGTGGGTGGCATCGCCATCGGCAGCCTGGAGTGCATCGGAGCGACGCACCTCGCGGGGGGCTGGGCTGAGCTCGGCCGCCAGCTCCACCAGGGCGCCGATGTGGGCGGGGGTGGTGCCACAGCAGCCTCCGATCACCTGGACGCCGAGATCTTCGACGAAGTGCAGCAGCTGCAGCTTCATCTCCAGCGGCGTCAGCCGGTAATGGGCCACCCCGCCGATGTTCTCGGGCAGGCCGGCATTGGGGATGCAGCTCACCACAAAGGGACTGTTGGCGCTGAGGTAGCGGATGTGCTCCTTCATCTGCTCCGGGCCAGTGGCGCAGTTGAGGCCGAGCACATCAATCGAAAAGGGCTCCAGGATCGCCACCACGGCGGCTATGTCCGAACCCACCAGCATCGTGCCGGTGGTCTCCATGGTCACGCTGACCATCAGAGGCCTTCGCTCACCTGTGGCCTTGAATGCCGCCTCCAGGCCCTGCAAGGCCGCCTTGATCTGGAGAACGTCCTGGCAGGTCTCGACGATGAACAGATCCACATCTCCCGCCAGAAGGCCCTCGGCCTGCTCCTGGAAGGAGGCCCGCATCGTCTCGAAGGCAACGTGGCCCAGGGTGGGCAACTTGGTGGTGGGACCCATCGAACCCGCCACGAAGCGCGGTTTGTCGGGGGTGCTGTAGGCATCGGCCATCTCACGGGCCAACGCGGCGGCCCGTTTGTTCAGGGCGAAGGCCTGATCGGCGATGTCGTATTCAGCCAACACCAGGGACGTGGCACCGAAGGTGTCGGTCTCGATCACATCGGCGCCAACTTCAAGGAACTGGCGGTGCACCGCCTGCACGGCATCGGGCCTGGACATCACCAGAACCTCGTTGCAACCCTCCAGGGCAGCCCCACCGAAATCCTCGGCCGTCAGATTCATCTGCTGCAGCGAGGTGCCGGTGGCGCCGTCGAACACCAACACCGGACGATGGGGGCCATGAAGGCGCTCCAGAAATCCAGTGCGCTGCTGACGGGGCCCTGCGTTGGCAGAACCTTCGGTCGGAGAGGAGGGGGCAGTGATGACCATCTGCGGGTGTTCCTGTCGCTCAGGCCTCGAGGCGAATGCGCGTCACCCAATGGTCATAGGCGGGATCCCGGCCCTCCGTGATCAGGGTGAGGCGTTCGCGCAGCCGTTCCATGATCGGTCTCTGCACGGGAAGGTCGGTGGTTTCCACCCGCCGAACCGGTGTGACCCGCGCTGCGGTTCCACTGAGAAACACCTCATCGGCCACAAAGAGCTCGGTCTTGTCGACCGGTCGCTCCAGGGTGGGGATGCCCATGTCGCGGGCCAGTTCCAGCACACTGGCCCGGGTGATGCCCTCAAGGATATCCTGATCCACGCCGGGTGTGATCAGCACACCATCGCGCACGATGAAGAGATTCATACCGCTGGCTTCGCTCATCTTGCCGCGGCTGTTGAGCAGCAGAGCTTCATCAAAGCCACTGCGCACTGCCTCTGTTTTCGCCAGGGAACTGGTGATGTAGGCGCCGGAGATCTTGCCGCGCAGCGGCAGAGAGCGATCTTCCTGGCGGGTCCAGGAGCTGATGCGGCAGCTCACCCCTTCGGGAGACAGATAGTCGCCCAGCTCAATGCCGTAGATCAGAAAGTCGGTCTGGATGTCGTGCAGGCGCGGGGCGATGCCCAGATCGCTGGTGTAGACGAATGGCCGCAGATAAACCGGACAGGTGGGTTTGTTCGCCTGCAGAAACGCGTGGATGGCTGCGTGGATCGTTTCCTCGCTCAGTTCCGTGAGCAGCAGCCGCGCGCTCTGACTGAGGCGGCGCGCATGGCGATCGGCACGAAACAGCAGAATCTCACTGGAATCGCTTGGATTGGGGATCGCCCGCATCCCCCCGAACGCGCCGGTGCCGTAATGAAGCGCGTGGGTGGCCACCGACAGGGTCGCCTCTGCAAATGGCACGCACTGACCGCCGAACCAGGCATAGGGGAGGAACTGATGCATCGGACCGGCGTTTCTGGAGCGATCTTCTCACTGCCAGGCCCCGGCCGTGCCCGCAAGCACCCAGGATGAGGCCATGCATCGATTGGCCACGGTTCCAGGTTCAGCCGAGGAAGCGGCGCAGGGAGCGTTCGTTGAGCAGCCAGCGGCGCCGGTGCTGCTGCTCACCAGTGCCGACACCGACATCGTGGCGCTGGAAGCCCTGCTGGTGGCTGAGCCGGATCTGCTCGGCAGTGACCTTCGCGCCCTCAACCTGGCGGCGCTGGTCCATCCGGCCGTGATCGATCACTACGTCGCCAGCACGGTGGCAGCAGCCCGGTTGGTGGTGGTGCGCCTGCTGGGGGGGAAGGGTCACTGGAGTTACGGCCTGGAGCGCCTGCAGGACTGGTGGCAGCAGGATCCAGTCAGGCGAACGCTGGTGGTGCTGGCCGGCACCGCCGACGAAGACCGTGCCCTGGCGAACCTGGGCAGCGTCCCACCAGCTCTGGCCATCGGCCTGGCCGGCTGCCTGCGGGAGGGCGGGGCGGAGAACCTGCGTCGGATGCTGCGCAGCCTGCGCTGTCTCCTGGAGGGGCGGGAAGTGGTCCCGCCGCAGCCCAGCCCGCTGGCCGATCCCCTGCCCCACGACTGGCAGAACGATCCGGGCCCGCGGGTGGGGCTGCTGCTTTACCGGGCCCTGCACCAGGCCGGCGATCTGGCCCTGGTGGAGGACTGTCTCAAGGCCTTGCGGGGGCAGGGGCTCTGTCCCCGGGCCCTGTGGGTCAGCGGACTGCGGGATGCGGTCGTGCAACGGGGCGTGGCCGACCTCCTGAGCCGCGAACAGGTGCAGGCGGTGCTCTGTGCCACCGCCTTTGCCTCGGTGAGCGTCTCGGAGGCAGGGCTGGGGGCGCCGCTGTGGGAGGCCCTGAATGTGCCGGTGCTGCAGCTGCTCACCAGCGGCCAGCCGCGCGCCACCTGGCAGGCCAGCAGCATTGGCCTCGGGCCGGTGGATCTGTCGCTGCAGGTGGCGTTGCCGGAACTGGATGGCCGGCTCACCACCCGCATCGGCGCCTTCAAGGAAACCGAGCAAGCCAGTGAACGGTTATCCGTGGCCTTGACGCGTTACCGGCCCGACCCGGAGCGGTTGGCCTGGATCGCCCAGCTCACGGCCCACTGGATCCGCCTGCGAACGACTGCGGCCGCGGAGCGGCGCGTGGCACTCGTGCTGGCCAATTACCCCACGCGCAACAGTCGCCTGGCCAACGGTGTCGGGCTGGACACGCCAGCCAGCGCCGCCCTGATGCTGCAGTGGCTGGCGCAGGCCGGCTACGACCTGGCGGATCCCGACCAGGACCTTGCCCTTGGTGCTACCCGTCACGAGCCGGCACTGCCCGCCGATGGCGACGCCCTGATCCAGCGCCTGCTGGCGGGCCGCAGCAACGACCCCGAGAGCGGTCACCGGCCGGCCCTGGACCATCTTCCCCTGGAGTGCTACGTGCAGTGGTACGCATCCCTGCCGCCGGCAGGCCGGGAGCGGCTGGAAGCCGTCTGGGGTCCGCCGGAGCGGGATGGCGGCCTGGAGGCGGCCGGCTTTCCGATCCGTGGATTGCGCTTCGGGCGGGTGGTGCTGCTGATCCAGCCGGAACGGGGCTATGACCGCGATCCCAGCCTCAGCTATCACAGCCCCGATCTGCCGCCCACCCATGCCTACCTGGCCCAGTACCTGTGGCTGCGGCAGAGCTTTGCAGCCCAGGTGGTGGTGCATGTGGGCAAGCACGGCAATCTCGAATGGCTGCCGGGAAAGGGCCTGGGCCTCTCGTCCGACTGCTATCCGGAATGGGCCCTGGGGCCGATGCCGCACCTCTACCCCTTCATCGTCAATGACCCGGGCGAGGGGTCTCAGGCCAAACGCAGGGCCCAGGCGGTGATCCTCGATCACCTCACCCCACCGCTGGGGCGGGCCGGGCTCCATGGCGACCTGCAGGAACTGGAGGCACTGCTCGACGAATACTGGGAGGCCTGCCAACTGGGCAGCGAACGCGCCATCTCCCTGCGTAAGCGGCTGGCCGAACGTCTGGAGGGACTGGAATTTCCCCTGGAGCCCGGCAGTTGCCAGGAAGAGGAAGAATCGGCTGCCATCCGGACTCTGGAGGAGCGCCTTGAGGCAGCCGATGGCTATCTCTGCGAGCTGAAGGAGGCTCAGATCCGCCTGGGGCTGCACACCTACGGCACCCTGCCGTCGGCCGGCAAATTGACCGAACTGCTGCTTTGCCTGGCCCGCGCACCGCAGGACCGCCAACCGGGTTTCACGCAGGCGCTGGCCCGGGACCTCAACCTCGACCTCGACCCCTGGAGCGATCCGGAGGAGGCGCGCCTGAGCGAGCTCGACCGGCAACGTCTGCAGGCGCTGCAGGCTCAGCAGTGCTCGGTACCCCTGCGCCACGTGGGCGATGGTGTGGTGTTGCTGGAGCAGGCCGCTCTGGCGCTGCTCCAACCGCTGCTGAAGGACCCTGAAGACAGCGATTCCGGGGTCACAGCTGCAGCCCAGCCGCCGGTGTGGGGCGCCAGCACGGCAGCCGCCCTGGACAGGGTCCAGACCGTTCTGCTGCCACGGCTGCTGGCCTGTGGCGATGCCGAACAGCAGGCCTTTCTGCGGGGACTGGCCGGCGAGCGCATCGCCGCCGGGCCTTCCGGTGCCCCCACCCGGGGCCGCCCCGATCTCTTGCCCACGGGCCGCAACTTCTATTCGGTCGATCTGCGGGGCCTGCCCACCGAAGCGGCCTGGGATCTGGGACGCCGCAGTGCCGCCCTGCTGCTGGAGTTGCACCTCCAGGAGCAGGGCGACGACCTGCGCTGCCTGGCCCTGTCGGTGTGGGGCACAGCCACGATGCGCAACGGTGGCGAAGACATCGCCCAGGCCCTGGCCCTGCTGGGGGTGCAACCGGTCTGGGACGGACCCACCCGGCGGATGGTGGATCTCGAGCTGATTCCCCTGCGCGTGCTGCAGCGGCCACGGGTGGACGTGACCCTGCGGATCTCGGGGCTGTTCCGCGACGCCTTTCCCCAGCTGGTGGGCTGGATCAACCGGGCCACGGCCATGGTGGCGGCGCTGGATGAACCCGAGGAGTCCAATCCCCTGGCGGCGGCGGCCCGCCGCGAGGGCCACAGCGGCCGTGTCTATGGATCGGCGCCAGGGGCCTACGGCGCCGGTCTGCAGGGCCTGATCGACAGCGGCCACTGGGAGGAGCGCCGCGATCTGGGGGAGGCCTTCCTCAACTGGAGTCAGTGGCGGTATGACGGGGACGCCGGTCTGGGCAGCTCAGCCGGCTCGACGGCTCTGGCCCCCGGGGCGATTGACGCCCGCATCGATCGCAGCGGGCTGGAGCGGCGGCTGCGCCACGTTGAGGTGGTGTTGCACAACCAGGACAACCGCGAGCACGACCTGCTCGACTCGGATGATTACTACCAGTTCCAGGGAGGCCTCAGCGCCGCCGCTGAAGCGCTCAGTGGCTCAGCTCCGGCCCTGTGGTTTGGCGACCACTCCCGTAGCCAGCGGCCGCGCCTGCATCGGCTGGAACGGGAATTCGACAAGGTGCTGCGCAGCCGCGTGCTCAACCCCCGCTGGATCGATGCCATGCGCGAGCACGGCTACAAGGGGGGATTTGAGATGGCGGCGAGTCTGGATTACCTGTTCGCCTACGACGCCAGCACCGGCCGTGTACCCGACTGGAGCTACGGAGCTCTCTGTGACCGCTGGCTGGGGGATGCAGCCGTGCGCCAGTTCCTGCAGGGCGCCAACCCCTGGGCCCTGCGAGATATGGCCGAACGACTGCTGGAGGCCCACCACCGCGGACTCTGGGAGAGCGCGAACCAGAACCAGCTGGACCAGCTACGCCAGCTGGTTCTGGACAGTGAGGCCTTGATCGAAGCCCGTTAGGGCCTGATCAAGCGCACCAGCCTGCCGCTCAGGCGTTGAGATCCTTGACCATGGACTTGAACGGATCGATCGATCCGGGCTTGCCCTGCTGACGGGTGATCGCCGGTTGGTCGTTGGTGTCGGTGTCGTTCTGCTTCCTGGCGGCAGCGGCCCCACCCGGGACGTTCACCCCGGTCACGGCCGAGCCCTTGAGCCGCTGCTCCAGCTCAGCGGCGGACATCTGCTTGGCAAAGGTCTTCTTGACCGGCTTGGGCACACCGCCGGTGAGATTCATCTCAGCGCTGGCGGAAGCCATGCCGGGGAGTCCTTCCGAGGCCCGTTCCAGACGCGCCTCCATCGAGGCCACCTCCTGCACCATCTCCTTGTTGCCGGGGTTATCAGCCGTACCCGGGAAGGTATGGCGAATCGTGTTGGAGCGCCGCATGAAGTTCACATCCCCCATGCTGGTGGAGGCGTCTGGCTCCAGGAAGAACGCTTCGGCTTCCTTCTTGGGTTTGGAGGCCGGCTTCGAGGCCGCCGCAGCGTTACGGGAACCGAGCAGACGATCGAAGAGGCCCATCGGCGTTGAAGAAAGGCGTCAACTGAGCCTAGCGGCCCCGCAGCTCCAACCCATGGGTATCGGTACCACAACTCTGCAAAAGGCCACGTTCAGCCAGAGCGCCGGCGATTGCTTCGCACACCAGCGGTGTCGGCGCCCAGCAACCCTGCATGGCGTAGTCGTACCAGGCTTCGGCCCCGTCAAACCCCTGGGCGGCGGCGGCCGTCAGCAGACGCTGGTGGCTCAGGCGATAGCGGGCCGGATGGGCCAGCAAGGCCAGGCCTCCAGCGGCGCGGATGGCCGCCACCACGGCCTCGGAGCGAAGCGCCGGTCCCACCACCGCCTCGCCGCGCAGGTAGATCGCCAGGGCGGGATGGTCAGGGTTGAAGCCCAGGGCCAGCACATGCACCAGACAACCCTCCAGCAGGCAGCTGATCTCGACACCACTCCAGAGGGTGGGAACGGTCACCCCTTCAGACGCCAGTTCATTCAGGGCCGCCTGCACCTGCGGACAGGCCTCCATGGTGTGGTGATCCGTCACCGCGAAATGCTCCAGACCGATCGCAGCGGCCTGGCGAGCCAGCTCGCGGGGATGCAGGCTGCCGTCGCTGCAGGTGGTGTGGCAATGGAAGTTGAGCCGACCTGGACAGCTGTCTGCCGAGACTGTTCGGAGCACCCTGGCCAGAGGGTGGTTGGCCGCCTCGTCACGCAGCTGGGGGAACGACGTCACCATCAGCAGCGGGGCCGCGATCTCGACGCGGCAGGAAGAACGCGGGGTTCGAGGCCAGGCTGGCAGCGCATACCGTCAGCCCACCAGCGAGTCGGCCGCCGCCAGCCGTTCGGCCCGCAGGCGACGCCAGCGGGCATAGAACTGAATCGAGGCGGCCATGAACACCACCAGGGCCACGATGAACCAGGTGGCGGCGCCGGTGGGGAACTGGTTCTTGAACACCACCAGCATCACCACCACCACCAGCAGAAGGGTGGGCAGCTCATTGAGGGCCCGCAGCTGCTTCGGGCTCCAGCCGCAGTTGCCCTGCTGCAACTGGCCCATCAGCCGATAACAGAAGGCGTGGTACGCGAGCAGCGCCGCCACAAAGGCGAGCTTGGCGTGCATCCAACCCTGATGTAGCCAGGCAGGATTGACACTCAGCAGGCCAACTGCACAGACCACCGCCACCACCATCCCGGGGGTGGTGATGATGTTGGCCAGACGCCGCTCCATCAAGGCGTATTGCTGCTGGAAGGCAGTGCGCAGGCTGGGTTCGAGCTCCTCAGCCTCGCGGTGGTAGATGAACAGTCGCACCAGGTAGAAGAGCCCGGCAAACCACACCACCACCCCCACGATGTGGAGGGTCTTGAACCACAGATAGGCCTCGGGCGGCCAGGCGAGGGCCAGGGGCATGCGGCAGGGCGGTCGGGTCGATACAGGCTAGGGCCGGGGGTTCGGGATGTTCGGATGGGGTGCCGGTTGCCGGCAAGGCAGGAAGCGGCGCCCTGGCAACCCGGCATTGTCGAGGCGGCATTGGCACGAGCCCTTGCTTCTTGCTGGGGTTTCAGATCGAGGCCTGCGCCCTGGACCTGATGTCGTCAGTCCCAGCCCTGCGTACCCAGGGAGGGACAGCGGAGGAGTGTCTCTGCCCATGGAGGCGTCAGCTTCGATTGGGCATCGGTGCTTCCTCGCTGATTTCGTCCCATGCATAGGACGCGAACAGGATGCCACCGTCCTGATGATGCGTCCTGATGATGATGGTTGGCTGCGGGGCCAGGGGGGTTCTGGAACGACCAGAAGCATGGCTTCAGACTGCAGCAGGAACCTGTCTTCAGGCTGAAGAAGAAGAACACGGGTCTGAAGGCACTGACTCAATGGCTTTCGATCTGAATGGCTTTCCATGGTCTGGCTTCGCAGATTGTCGATATGGAGCTACCCACAGCGGCTGTTCAAACCAGAGACAGGGGAACCCAATCGAGGGGATGGGGCACCTGCATCTCGCGCCCTGCTCCCGGCGGCGTGGTCAGCGCCAGGTCATAGGACACCGAATACCGGCTGCTGCGACCTTCATAGGGGGTGACGCGATGGCGCAGATCGGAAGGGAAGATCAGCAACCGATGGGTCTGCGCAGCAAACACTCCCCCACTGACGGCAGCCTCCGCATAGGGCAGCGTCATGCTGTGACTGTAATAGGTCTCCGGAGCTTGGAACTCCAATTGTCCGGTGGGATTGTCGGGCTCCGTGCGGACGTAGAACACGGCACTGAGCTGGGCATTGGGATGGGTGTGGGCATCCAGTTCACCTCCCTGGGACGGACAGATCACCGACCAGGCCTTCTGGATGTGCAGCTCCAGTCCGTGATCGGGGCCAATCAGTGTCTCCAGAAACAGGCCGGCATAGTGGGCCAGCTGGCGGTTGAGCCACTGGAATTCGCCCAGGCGGTGCAGTTGATCCATCCCGAGCTCCGCCAGCACATCACCGGTGAGATTGTTGCGGCTGGAGAATCGTTCGTGCTGATACACGGTCCGGTCCAACTGAGCAAGGAAAGCCTCCATGGCCGCTGCGGTGGAAGCATCCGGCTCGAGATCCTCCTGCAGGACCGGGGTAGGAAAGAGCCAGTGCAGGGGCATGGTGCACTCAGGCGCCGCTTGGCTCACCAGGAGAGGGCTGCAGGGGCGGCCCTTGCTCGAAGCGCTCCAGCAGAACCTGGACCGGAATCTTGGAGCCGAAGCGGCAGGCGTGGGTCTCACTCGCCCGCAGGCTGCCGTGCTCCCAGAACTTGTTGCTGCCGTTCCCACCGCCGCAGAAGCCGAAAGTCTCACAGCTCTGATGGCAGTTCGCCACACCTGCCGTCATGTCTCTCCAGAGGCGGTGGAAGCGGTCGGTGGTGGTGGATTCCACCAGGGACATCTCTCGCAGATTGCCGAGGTTGAAACCGCCATAGGTGTCGCTGGCCACCGAGAGCAGCTCGGGATCGAAGGTGGAGAAATTCCCAAGCGCATCGACACTCAGGATCGAGAAGGGCCGGTTGAGTTCGTTCTGCTGCATGCGGCGTTGATCCTGGATCAGCCCGATCACCTGATCAAACTCCCGCAGGATGACGGGAAAGCCGTCCTGCTCACTCAGATCCCAGAACGTTCGCAGAAAGTGTCGGTATTGCTCCTCCCGGTCCTGCCCCTGCATCGAGGAGCTGGTGTGAATCCCCTCCTGTTCCTCCACGTTGAACCCCACGGCGCTGATGCCGTTGTCGCGGAAGAAGCGGTAGATCCGCTCCGGTTGCTCCATCGCTGCCGCCGTGATCACGGAGATGCAGTGGAAGGGCAGGTCATGGCGATGCAGGGCCTCGATCCCCTTCATTGCCAGGCCATGGGACCCGAGGCCGTTGCGGAAACGGCGGTTGGCGTCATGAATGTCCTCAGGGCCATCCACACTGATGCCCACCACGATTCTGTTGCGACGGAAGCACTCACACCAGCCGTCGTTGATCAGGGTGGCGTTGGTCTGCACATGCTGCGTGAAGTCGATCTCCTCCGCCTGCCACTCCAGCAACGACCGGCGGATGATCGCGGTCGCTTCGTCGTACCAGCTGCAGGGCAGAGTGAGCGGCTCACCGGCATGCCACACCAGGGCAAGCTCCGGTCCGCAATAGGGGCTCTCCAGAATGCGCTGCATCAGCAGCGGCAGCAGGCTGAGGTCGAAGTCCCGTTTCTTCTGTCGATCCGGTAGGTAGCAGTAGGAGCAGTCGAGGTTGCACAACGAGGTCGACTGCACCACCACCAGGCCGATGGGGCCGAAGCGGCTGAGATCAGGCCCGGCAGAAGAGGCTCGGCTCACCAGTTGATGAACGTACGACCAGACCCATTGCGCCAGGCATCACCGCCACCGTTGCGCCAGGCGGAGCTGCCCCCATTCCCCCAGCCGCCGCGGTAGGACCCATTGCTCCAGGTGGGGCGGCTGTTGCTCCACTTGGCGCCGCCTTTGCCATTGCTCCACTTGCCGCTGCCACGGGTGTTCTTGAAGGCGTGACCACCGCCGTTCCCCCACTTGCTCTTGGCAATCTGCTCGCCCTCGACGGCAGTGGGTCGCAGCAGATTGCTCCAGTCGCCATTTCTGACGGTCTCAATGCGGCTGTCGAGACTGTTGGCAGGATCCGGCTGGCCGTAGACAAGCGAGGCTTCGGCGCTCTGGCAGAGAGCGGCACTGCAGGCCAGCAGAACCTGGAAGGCAATCAGGGAGCGTTTCATCAGGACAGAAGGGTGCGGACGGTGATGGCACTCAGAGGGGAGGAATCAGAACGGGAGCATCACTCGGCACCCTGTTGGTCCGGCGGCTTCACGGTGGTGGAGATCTCCGCCGTGGAAGTCAGGATCAACGCGTAAAAGTCGCTGATCTGCTCTTCGGAGAGTTTGATGGCGCTGCCCGGTCCCACCCAGCGATTCACCATCTCACGGGAACCGCTGTCGCCGTCCACATAGGCCTGCATCATCTGGGCGATGGCCAGGTTGCCGGCGGTCAGCAAGCCAGGATTGTTCTGCGCCACGATGCAACCGATGCCGGTTCGGGCATAGGGGTAGTCGGGCACTAGCTTCTTGTTGCCAGACCCCCTGTTGGCGGCCAGCCAGAGGCTTGAACCTGCCAGGATGTCCACCGTGTTGTCATTCAAAGCGGCCAGGGCCTCTGCCGGAGTCTTGAATCCCCTGAGCTTGGCCGCAGGCACCACACTGGCGATCACCTGGGCGGCGGCGGAGTTGTCCACCACCCCCACGGTTCTGCCGCTCAGGGAGTCAGGTGTGCCATCGACACCGGCGGGTGCCAGCAGGCGGGTGCCACCAATGGCGAAGGGAAGGGTGAAGAGCGCCTGCCGGGTTCGGGGCCAGGTGAAGGCCACGCCGCAGGCAATGTCGGCCTTGCCGGTGGTGATGGCGTCGAACCCCTGATCGATGCTGGCCACCGGAATGAAGTGAAGGCTTGTGGCCCCCGCCTCGTCTTTCACGGCGCTCAGCACATCAACGGCGAGACCCACATAGCTGTCGCCCCGTTTCTCGATGAACGGCAGAACGGCATCGAAGACCACGGCCCTCAGTTCGCCCGTCGCGGGGCGGGACTGGGCGGCAGGCGGCATCAGACCGGCCAGCAGCACGAGGGCACCCAGGACGGGGACGAGCCGGGAACGCATCGGAATCCGCTGAACGACCATCCATGGATATCCGGTACCGCTGGGGCCAGTCGGCAGGACATACATATTGAAAGGAAGACTGGCTGAGTCAGGCATCATCGGTCCTGGCCAGGGCGGGCATCCTGCGGTGTTGATCGCACTGGCAACCGCCAGGGGAACGTTGCCCTGGTTCCCGATGCAATGTCAGGGGCGTGCCAGGCCCCATGGGTGCCATCAGTGCCGGTAGCGTCAGCTGATTCCCCCGGTCCCATGGATGGTGAACGGCTCTGAACGACCTGAGCGCCCGGCGCCCCAGGCCCCGGCAGGGCATCTGCCGGTCCAGCTGATCCACCGCTATTTCCGCCTGTTTGCCTTCTACGACCGCGATGGCGACGGACGCCACACCCTGCGCGGCGATTTCGAGCCGGTGGCTGCTCAGCTCGCTCAGCGCTGGCAGGGTCGGAGGACTCCCTTCCCGAATCTGCTGCAGCTTCTTCTCGACACCTACAGGCACGAAAACGCGCGTCGAGACAGCGACCATGACGGACTGGTGACTCAGGTGGAGTTCGTGGCCTCCCACGCGCGGGTGTTCGCTGCCTTCCAGGCCGATCCGGATGGTGCACGGCGGTTCATCGCCCGGTCCGCCGGTGGTTTTTTCGACGTGCTCGACCTCGATGGCGATGGCATGCTCTGCCTCGACGACCTGGCGGCCTTCGCCTCCGCCTACGGCCATCCCACCGGCAGCATCGCCGCCAACCTCGATGCAATGCTCGCCGGCCTGGGTTTGCCGGCAGGCCTGCTGCCGCGCGAGGCTTTCCTGACGCTGGTGGAACAGTATTGGTTCGATCCCTCCCCGGAGGCGCCCGGCCGCCACCTCTTTGATGGCGTGGGCCTGTCCGATCCATCCGATGCCCACACCGCAAGCATTGCCCCCCCATCAGTGGATGACAAGCCTGGACTGGATGGGCCTGAACGCTGAACGGATTGGAGGGGTGCACTGTTTGTTCCCCGATCATTCGATTCAGACATCGCTTGCTGATCACAGCAAAAAACCTCGCCAGGGATTGATCCAAAACATCCTCAATGGCCGCATTCTTCGCCATTGCATGCCTGGTTTACGGGCAAGGCAGTTCAACAGCAGTTATCAGCAATGGTCATCCTTGTCGACAGCAGCCATACAATGAAGGTTAGACGCTCTTGACAGCTGATCGCCCAAGAAAAGGTATCCTTAGAACTCACTCCTCTTTTCAGATCCATTCTCCTTAAGATCCATATTTCCGAAATCCCTCCCATTTAGTGCTGTTTCTCATTTGAGAGATCCAAGCTCTTGAATCCGCTAGTTTCAGCCGATCCAATCCTCCCTTTCAGCAGGGGTTGAACCATGGCTCACCCATTGAAGCGTTCGTTCGATAGGTAACGCCTTCCTCCATAGGATGACGTTGTCGTTGTCAGGTGGGAGGCGCCCCCAATCTGTGGCTCAACAAACTGGATGATGGGTTGCATCTGGCGGTGCTGTTCGTGCCCGACGATCGCGGCACACCACCACGCTGCGCTCAGGGCACTGCGGGATCTCTCCAATCACAACAACGACGAGGGCCGCCCCTTCATCGAAGGCCAGGCAGAGCTGCTGGGTGGCGGCCGCATTCCGGTTGGTCATGCCAACGTCAATGACCCGCCGCTGTATCGCTTCTTCCGCTACCTGGAGGCGATCACCGCCAGCCCGATCGCCGTCGGCCACAAACCACACCCCCCGCGATCTGCTGGTTCAGCGCAACTGAAGCAGATCCATCAGTCGCTGGCGCATCAGGGCGATCGGCTGGTCGGCTTCGATCAGATGCTCTCCTGTCGGCCAGGGCTCGAGCACGGCGGCCACGGCGGTGAGAATCGCCCGGTCCTGATCGATCAGGCCCCGCTCGAACCGCACCATGGCAGCAGCCGACACCTGCTTTTCGGTGTCGTTGCGGACGTAGAAGCGGCTGACTCGCGTGTCCTGGGGATTGGTGGGCACGGCGTGGAACACGATCCGCTGCCGCAGGCCCTACGGCCATTCCAACTCCAGGCTGAGGCCGGGCGGCGCAATCCAGCTCACCTGCCGCTCCAGCGATCTGGATCCCGGCAGATGTGGCATCTCGCGGTCTCGGGAGGGGTGGCTTTCAGCCCCGACCGCGACTCTGATCGCCGAGAGGCCAGCCGTCACTGTGCAGCTCCGCCGTCGCCCGGATCTCCGTCAGTTCCTCCGCAGGGATCTTCTCCAGTTGGCGCAGCACGAGCGTCATGCGGCCGTTGCGGCTCAGGTCGTGCTGGTGGCGGGCGAGGAAATCCCAGTAGTGGGCATTGAGCGGGCAGGCCTGCGGGCCGCTGCGCTGGCGGGGGTCGTAGCGGCAGCCCTGGCAGTAGTTGCTCATGCGGCGGATGTAGTTGCCGCTGGCGGCATAGGGCTTGCTCGCCAGGCGCCCGCCATCGGCGAACAGGGCCATCCCCAGCACATTGGTCTGCATCACCCAGTCGTGGCCGTCGATGAACATGCGATGGAACCAGGCGGTGAGGGCCTGGGGATCGAGGCCGGCGATCAGGCCGTAGTTCGCCAGCACCATCAGCCGCTGGATGTGGTGCGCGTAACCGGTGGCCTTCACCTCCGCCAGCACCGTGTCGAGGCAGGCCATGCCGCTGCCGCCCAGCTCCTCGAAGAACGCCGGCAAGGGTCGCTGGTGGCCGAAGTGATTGCTGGTGGCATAGGCCTCACCGAACCAGTGGTAGAGGCCATGGGTGTACTCGCGCCAGCCGAGGATCTGGCGGATCACCCCCTCCAGCCCCGCCAGGGGCGTCCCCCGCTCCAGGCCCGCCGTCTCCAGCCGGCGGATCACCTCCAGCGGATGGAGCAGCCCCAGGTTCAGATAGGGCGAGATCAGCGCATGCCAGAGGGTGGGCTGCCCCTGCACCATGGCGTCCTGATACGGCCCGAAGCCATCGAGGCGGGTGGCAATGAAGTGTTCCAGCACTGCCAGGGCCTGCTGCCGGCTCACCGCCCAGCCGAAGGGACGGGGACTGCCCGGCAGTGGCGGCAGCCCTTCCGCGCGCCGCTGCTCCTGCAGCCGCTCCACCCGCTCGATCACCGCCTCGGTGATCGCATCCGGGGCAAAGACCAACGGTGCCGGACCCTCCAGCCCCCGCGGCGGTGCCTTGCGGTTGTCGGCATCGAAGTTCCACTGGCCACCCAGGGGACGGGCCATCTTGCCCTCCCCCTCCAGCAGCACGCCGAAACGGCGGCGCCCCTCGCGGTAGAAGAATTCCAGGCGCCACTGCTTCTGGCGCCCGGCCCACGCCGAGAACGCCTCCCGGCTCCAGAGGAAGGCGTTACTGGGCAGCCACACCAGGCGCACCGGGAGCCGCAGGGCATCGATGGCCTGGCGAAACTCCCGATCCGCCGGCTCCATCAGACGCAGTTCCTCGATCCGGTGCTCGGCGATCCAGCCCCGCACCGCCTCACCGGAGCTGGCCGCCTCACGGTGATCCACCTCCCAGCCCACCTGCCGCAGCGCGATGGCGAAGTGCCGCTGGGCGCTCCACTGCAGCACCAGCTTCTGGCAATGAGACGCCCGGCGGCGGAGTCCCGCGGCGCTCTCGACCAACAGCACCCGCGCCTGCCCCGGCCCGGTGCTGGCCAGGGCGGCCTGATCGGCGCTGAGCTGATCGATCAGCACCCATACCCCCAGCCTGGGCGCGAGGTCAGCCAATCGGCTCACCGCTGAGACGGCAGGCGCGCCGGGTCACCGCCGCCACATAGCCCCGCTCCACCGGTCCGGTCGCCGGGCTGAGGCGCCCATCACGGCAATCCACCACCAACCGCTCGTGGTGCCCCTGCTGATCGCTCACCCGCAGGCGCAGCTGGAAATGGTGCTTGGCACTGCGGGTGATCTGATCTGCGCAGACCGGTCCGATGCACAGGCCCGGCTCCGCCAGGGCCTGCGGCATCAGAGCCTGGGGTGCCAGGGCCAGCGGGACAGGCAGAGGCAGGAGCAGCAGGGGAAGTGCCACCGTCAGAAGGCTCAGCAGCAGGCCAGCGATGTGCCTCAACCGGCGAGCTCCAGAGGGGTTCCATTCTCCTGGCTGCCGCAGTCAGGAGCGGAATCGGTGAGGCGTGGATCCGGATCCGATGCTGGTGCCGTGTCGGTGTCGGTGTCGCTGTTGATGTCGGGGGTGTCAGCATCCGCATCCGGGTGGAAATAGGCCCAGATCTGCTGCGCCAGGGCCGGCCCCACCCCCGGAGCCTCGGCAATCCGCTCGGCACTGGCCAGCTGAATGGCATCGATCGAACGGAAGTGAGCCAGCAGCTCCTTGACGCGCTTGGGCCCCAGACCCGGAATATCGGAGAGGCGGGAGCGTTTCATTCGCTCCCCCCTCTGCTGCCGGTGGAAGCTCACAGCGAAACGGTGGGCCTCATCGCGCAGGCGACGCAGCAGCTGGACACCCAGCTGCTCGGGCTCGCTTTCGAGCGGCTCCCGGGCACCGGGCAGGAAGACCTCCTCCCGCTGCTTGGCCAGGGAGCAGACCACCAGGTCCTCGTCGAGATTCAACTCCCGCAGGGCCTCCATCACCGCCGAGAGCTGCCCCTTGCCGCCGTCGATCATCACCACATCCGGCCAGTCATTGAGCCCGCCGGTGTGCAGCGCCGAATCGGCCGCCCGCCGCAGCTCACGCAGATCCGCCCCCTCGGCCTTGGCCTGGGCCCAGCGGCGGAAGCGGCGACGCATGATCTCGGCCATGGCCATGAAGTCGTCGGAGTGGCCGGAGCGGATCGAACTGCTCTGGATCTTGTACTTGCGGTAGTGCTGCTTGGCCGGCAGGCCATCGAGAAACACCACCTGCGACGCCACCGCATCGCTGCCCTGGATGTGGCTGATGTCATAGCCCTCGATGCGGCGGGGTGGATGGGTCAGATCGAGCAGCTGGGCCAGATCTTCCGTCGCCAGCGTGTTCTGTTCACTGCTGCGCTGGGCCCGCTCCAGTTCATAGCCGGCATTGCGAACCACCAGCTCGATCAGCTCGGCCTTCTGCTGCCGCTGAGGCACCACCAGCTTCACCCGGCGGCCGCGCCGCTCCGCCAGCCAGTCCTCAATCAGGCTCTGCTGAGGCAGGGGGTATTGCAGCAGCAGCTCCGGCGGAATCTCCACTGGTTCCACCTGGCTGTAGTGCTCCTCGATCACCCGCTGCAGGATCCGGCCCAGGGCCTGCTGCCGCTCCAGCGCGGCTGGCAACTCCCCGCCAGCTCCTTCCTCCGCAGCGGGAAGGGCCACCGCATCGGCGGTGAAACCGAGTCGACCCACCAGCTTGCCGGCACGCATCTGGAACAGCTGCACCGCCGCCAGCCGGTCATTCGCCGCCAGGGCCAGCACATCGCGGGAGACGGAACTGTCCCCCAGGCTCATCTTCTGATCGGCGGTGAGGTTGGCCAGACCCTGCAGCTGGTCTCGTACCCGAGCTGCCGCCTCGAAATCGAGCCGCTCGGCATAGCGCTCCATCTGGACCTGCAGCAACTCCAGGAGCTCATCATTGCGTCCCTGAAAAATCATCGCCACCTTGCGCAGGATGTGGTGATAATCGTCCGAGCTGATCTTCTCCTGGCAGACACCAGGGCAGCGGCCGATATCAAAGTTCAGGCAGGTGCGATCCCGATGCAGTGGCTGGGGCCGTTGCCGCAGTGGAAACACCCGCTTGACGAGGCCCAGGGTGCGGCGCAGCAGTCCTACATCCACATAGGGCCCGTAGAAACGATCCAGCGGGCTGCGGAGGCGGCGGCGGCGGGTGATGAACAACCGCGGATAAGCCTCACTCCAGGTGATGCAGAGATAGGGATACTTCTTGTCGTCCTTGAGCAGCACGTTGAAGTGCGGCTGGTTCTGCTTGATCAGGTTCGACTCCAGCGCCAGCGCCTCCGCTTCGCTGTCGGTGACGATGAACTCGATCTCACACACCTGCCGCACCATCAGGCCGATGCGGGGGCTGTGCCCCTGGGAGGCCTGAAAGTAACTGCGTACCCGGTTGCGCAGCAGCTTCGCCTTGCCGATGTAGAGGATGCGATCGTCGGCGTCGCGCATCAGATAGCAACCCGGCTCCGCAGGGACCGCCTTGAGGCGGGCCCGCAGACGCTCAGGCTGTTGGATCAGGGGGCGCTGGGTGGCCCCGGCGGGCTCGGGGAGGGACTCAGCCACGGGGCAAACCACCGGGTGCTGCGTGGGATCAGCCGCCGTACTGCCAGCCGGTGCTGCTCAGCTCCAGGGCACTGGCATCGCG
This sequence comes from Synechococcus sp. CCY9201, assembly GCF_034931105.1. NCBI lineage: Bacteria > Bacillati > Cyanobacteriota > Cyanophyceae > Synechococcales > Synechococcaceae > Synechococcus > Synechococcus sp. CCY9201. Next base: position 21,467 of record NZ_JAYGIC010000126.1, read on the forward strand.
GTGCAGCACAGCGCTCTTCACCTCACCCACGAAGACGGTGTGATCGCCGTGGGCCACCTGCCCCACCAGCTCACACTCCACGCCGCCCAGGGCGTCGTTGAGGATCGGCAGGCCGAGGGGGCCAAGACTGAAGGGTGCCGCATCAAAGCGGCCACCCATGGCCTTCTGGGGCTTGAAGAACACGGCCGCCAGATCCTTCTGATCGGAGCTCAGCACGTTCAAGGAAAACCGTCTGGTGCGCTGGATGATGCCGTTGCTGGTGGAATCGGCCCGCACGGCCATCACCACCAGCGGCGGCTCGAACGATCCCTGGGTGACCCAGCTGGCGGTGAAGCCATTCACCTCCTCGCCTTCGGTCACGCCGCAGATGAACACCCCATGGGGGATCTTGCGCAGGAGCACCTTCTTGGCTTCGGCGTTCAGGCCGGGCTGGTCGGACATGGCAGGGGAGGGCGCGGACGCCCGCGGCTGTCCTGACTCTAGAAAGCCATCCGCAGGTGAAGCAGCCCATAGGCTGGCCGCCAGCAGGAACCGAGCGATGCGCGCCCTCTACCCCGGCAGCTTCGATCCCCTCACCCTGGGCCACCTCGACCTGATCGAGCGATCCGCCGGCCTGTTCGACGGCGTGATGGTGGCGGTGCTGCAGAACCCGGGCAAGCGCCCCGCCTTCACTCTGGAACAACGCCTGGAGCAGATCCAGGCCGCCACTGCTCACCTCGCCGGTGTGGAGGTGGGCAGCTTCGACGGGCTCACCGTCGACTTCGCCCGCCAGTGCGGCACCGCCGTGATCCTGCGGGGGCTGCGGGCCCTGAGCGACTTTGAGTTCGAACTGCAGATCGCCCACACCAACAAGAGCCTGGCGCCGGCGGTGGAAACCCTGTTCCTGGCCACTGCAGTGCACCACAGCTTCCTGAGCAGTTCGGTGGTGAAGGAGGTTGCCCGCTTCGGCGGGGATGTGCGTCACATGGTGCCGGCGGGAGTGGCGGAAGATCTGGCCAGGCTCTTTAATCGGACATCCACGACAGCCTGAGATGTCCGAGTTGCGCATCACCGTGCTCGATCAGCTGGAGCAGCTTGAGGAGCTCATTCTGGATGGCAGCCGCATCCCCTTCAGCGGCGGGCGGCTGGTCAACGAGCAGGACGCCATCGAGCTCATGGATGCGTTGCGTGACGCTCTGCCGAGCCAGATCGAACAGGCGGACGAGCTGATCCGTCAGCGGGAGAGCTTCATCGAGAAGGCACGCCAGCAGGCCGAGGAGATCGTCAACCAGGCGCGACGGGAGCGGGAACAGCTGATCCAGAACGCGTCCGTACGACAGGAAGCCGAACGGCAGAGCGCCGAGATGCGCGAACAGGCCCGCCAGCAGTGCGAGCAGGTGCTGCTGCAAGCCCGCCAGCAGGTTGCCCAGGCAGAACAGGAGCACCAGGGGCGTCTCGCCGGGATGGAACAGCAGTTCGCAGCCAGGCGCCAGCACCTCGAGCAGGAAGCCCAGGGCCGACGCCAGCAGATGGAGCAGGAAGCGGCAGAACGCAACCGCCAGCTGGTCGAACAGCACGAACGGTCCCGTCAGCAGAGCCTGCAGGAACTGGAAGGCATTCGCCAGGAAGGCCTGCGGATCCAGCGGGAAAGCCAGGCGGAAGCCGAACGGCTGCAGAACGACGCTCTGCAGTTCCGCCAACAGACCCAGCAGCAGTGTGAGCAACTGATCACCCGCAGCCGTCAGGAAGCTGCCTCGGTGCAGGAGGGGGCCAATCGCTATGCCGAGCAGGTGCTCGGGGAACTGGAAGGCCGCCTCAAGGACCTCAGCCAGGTCGTGCTGGCCGGCCGCCGGGAGCTGGTGCGGATGCAGACGGAGGAGTCCGTCACCTCCAGCCGGCCAGCTGCCTCTGCGCCCGCTCCAGCGGAGGGTCCTGAGGGCTCTGGCGGATCGGTCAGCAGGGCCCGCCGGGCCGCCGGTCGGCTGCGGCAGGTGGCCGGCGGCAGGGGCTGAAGCCCCCTCCGCCACCCCCTCCCAGCCGGACTAGACCGCTGGGCACAGTCCAGCTGTCTGCGCTTGGCGCAGCACCTGACCGATGGTGGTGTTCGGAGCTGCCGCACCATTGGAGATCGCACTCACGTAGCGGGTGCCATCCGCAGAATCGAGCACGCCACTGATCGAGCGCACCCCGCTGATCGTGCCGGTCTTGCCGTGGAAATGGCCCTGCAGCGGGGTGCCCACATAGAGATTGCGCAGGGTTCCGCGTTGGCCTGCGATCGCCATCGAGGCCACGTACTGACGGCCATAGGGGTGCTGATCCATGCGCAGCAGCAGGGCTGCAAGCATCCGGCTGGTGAGGCGGTTGGCCCGGTCCAGACCACTGCCATCCACGACCCGCAACCCCTCGGTCGGCAGGCCCTGCTCGGTGAGCCAAAGGGTGGCCGCCTGACGGGCCTGATCAAGATCCCAGGTGCCGCTGGCCTGGCGCAGCAGCACCTCGGCCGTGAAATTGTGGCTCTCGGTGTTGGCCAGGCTGAGCAGCCCGTACATCGGCAGCGAGGCCTCCTCATGCAGCAGCACCGCATCGGCTGGCAGGGGTGTGGTGGCTGACACCACGGCCAGTCGAGCCTTGCCTCCCTGCTGAACCATCAGTTTCTGCAACAGCGCCTGAAGACGGGCCGGCGGGTTGGCCACAGCATCGTGAATGGCGTTGCTGGTGACCGCCAGGCGCGTGATCGGAGCGCCATAGGCGTAGGCCCGATCGGCCGGATGCCAACCCTTGGGCCACCAGGCCTGGGCCGGTTCCTCGGCCAGTTGCAGGGTGACCAGCCCAGGCGCGACACCAGGTCCACCACCAGCACCGAGAGCCAGCTTGGCGAAGCGCTGAAGCTGCGGCACCGCCAGGTCGGGATCACCCTCGCCGGTGAGGCGCAGGGTGCCATCGGGCAGACGCCACAGGCGGGTGCTGAGGTGATAATCCGGACCGAGTCGATCAAGGGCGAAAGCCGTGCTGACCAGCTTCTGGTTGGAGGCCGGAATACGGGGAAGAGTGCCGTTCACATCCGCCAGCAGACGGCCACTGGCATCCGCCACGGACACGCTCCACACCGATCGCTCAGCACCGATGACGGCCAGAAGTCGTTGTTGCAGTGCAGGGCAACTCACCTGGGCCTGAAGTCGCGGCAGACCCACCGGCTGCGGCGTGGCGGGCAGGGTCAGCGGCAGGGCCGGTTGCAGAGCCACCGGAGGCGGCGAGGCCAGGACCGCCGGGCGCTGCTGGGCAAAGGCGCTGAGCGGCGTGGCCAGCAGACTGAAGGCCGTCAGGGCCAGAGCAGACCGGTGCGACAGGCTGTGGCGCCGGGAGGACTGCTGAACCCAGTGCAGCTTGGACGAGAGATGGGAACGCATCTCAACCCTCCCCGACCTGGAGGCCGGTAACGACACCCTGCACCCTGTATTGCTTGCCCTCCAGCTCCACCGGAGCCCCGATCTTGAGGTTCTGGTTGCCGAAGACCACCCCACCCTCACTCCTGCGGCCCTGTCCCTCCAGCACAAACCGGGCATCAAAACGGCCGAAGACGGCCTGGTTGGGATCAATCGCCGTGACCACCGAGCCATTCGGCTGCAATGCCACGAGGCGGCTCTGAAGTGGGATCAGCTTCTGGATCGCCACGGTGCCATGAGGCTGGTTACGAATCACGATCGCTACCTTGCGCTCCGTCTCGATGGCGGAGATCAGGGCGCCGGGGTCAGCCACAGGGACACCCCTGACGTCCACCACGACTTTGACGGGCCGCAGATCACCGGTGGCCTTCGCCACGGCACTGCTCAACTTGGGGCTCCAGATCACGCCAGCGGCGGCCAGCAGCACGGCAACGGCTGCACCTGCATCCACCAGGCTCCAGCCGCGGGGTCGGGATGCGGGGGAATCAGCCATGGGCCTCCTTCTTTGGGGGAAGTGTAAGGAGGGCAACCATGGCCCTCAAGCCCCAACGCGAAAGCGGGGGTGCTGACTTCCGAGATAGAGACCTGTCGCCCCTCAGTTGCGCAGGCCTTCGATGAACTGATCCAGCACCCGCATCTGTCCGCCCAGATCAAGGCCCTCCTCTCCGGCCAGGGCCATAGCCTGCTGCTCGGCATCAGGCTTCTGCTCGAACGTCGTGCAGAGGCGGTAGCCATCGGGATCGAGGCGGTAGAGCTCCCAGGGGCCGGGATAGGCCCGCTTCAGGGCTGCCTCCGCCTGGGGAAGCAGCGCGTAGGCGCTCTGCCAGCCCGCCAGGAAGCCCCGCCGCCGCTCCCGGGCGACGCTGCCGATCCCCACCGCCGCATCCTCCAGGGACCCGTTCACCAGCACCACGGCGCCGCGATGGCCACCGCAGACCTGCTCCACCAGCTCATAGTCCGCCTGGCTGGCGCCCACGAGCAGCAGCAGCTCGTTGCCCGAGGCCTCGCTCTGACGACGGACCTGGTCGCTGAAACTGGCGATGCAACCGGCGAGCTCAGGAGCATCCCGCTTCGCCAGAGCAGTGGCACCGGCATCGCTGAACAGCAGCCGCAGCTCCTGGCCCGTCTCCAGCAACGCTGCGGCCAGCCGCAGCACCACCGGCAGCACCCGCAACCCTTCAAAGCGCCACTCCACGGTCCAGCGGCCCTTGGGGTCGGCGAGGAACGCGGCCTTCAGCGCCTCGAGGGCCTGCGACTCGGCGGCGCGCAGATCGGCGGGAAGCATCGGCAAGGGGCGAGATCGGCGCGACCCTACCCATCCCGACCGTCACAGCCGGCTGAAACCGCTGCGAGGTCGGCACGGGCCTGCTGCAATGCCGCCGGAAATCCTTCCAGATCCGCCTCGCACAGCCACGGGCCGAGACTGAGACGCAGGCCGCTGGCCGCCTCCTCAGGGCTGTACCCCATGGCCAGCAGTACGGGGCTGGCATCCGGGCGCAGCCGCTGAGGATCCCCGCCGGGACCTGCGGTGCTGGCAGAGCTGATGCGCACAGAACTTCCGCGTGCGGAACTGCTGCAAGCCGAACCACTGCTCACCGCATAGCCGTGGCGCCACAGCGCCCGCACCAGAGCCCGGCCCGCCAGCGGGCGGCCAGCGGCATCGGAAACCAGGAGACTGATGTGATGGGGCAGGCGTCCATCGGGATCGGCGGGATCGGGTCCGCTGAGGCGCACCCCCTCCAGACCCAGGAGTGTCTCCAGCAAACGGTCGCGCAGGGGGAGAAGCGGGTCGAGTCCTCCATGGCCGTACAGCCGCGCGGCCGCCAGATCGAGTGCGGCGGCGAAGCCGGCGGCGAGGGCAACCGACTCAGTACCGCCACGGCGTCCCCCCTCCTGGCCGCCGCCGCCGATCAAGGGATCGATCTCCACCCCTGGCGCCAGGACCAGAGCACCGATCCCGCGCGGCCCCTGCAGTTTGTGGGCGGTGAGGCTGAGCAGGTCGACCGGCAGGCGGCCCAGATTGACGCTGCGGTGGCCCACCACCTGCACCGCATCGGTGTGGAACGGCACTCCAGCCGCTCGGCAACGGGCGCCGATCGCCTCGATCGGCTGCAGCGCCCCCACCTCGCTCTGGCCCCAGATCATCGAGACCAGCCGGGTCGGGGCCTGTAGCAGCTCTTCAAAGCGATCCAGGCGCACCACCCCACGCCGATCAACCGGCAGGGCCCGCACCTGCCAGCCACGGGCCTGGAGACCGGCCGCCGCCGCCGCCAATGCCGGGTGCTCCACTGCGGAGATCAGCAGCCGACCTGGCTGCATCCGAGCCGCCATGCCGAGCAGGGCCGCATGGTTGGCCTCACTGCCGCCGGAGACGAACACCAGTCGATCGGGCTCCACCCCCAGATGGGTGGCGATTGAGATCCGGCTGCGCTCCAGTCGCTCGGCCGCCGCCAGGCCAAACCCATGCAGGCTGGAGGGATTGGCCCAGGCCTCCGCGGCAGCGTCCGCCATAGCCGCCAGCACCGCCGGAGCCGGCGGACTGGTGGCACAGGCATCGAGGTAGACCTCAGCCGCCAAGGGGACCATTCGCTTCGATCCGGGCCCGGGTGCGGTCGTCCAGGGAATTGGTGGCGATCGCGACCAGGTCGTCGAGGGAGCGGCTTTCCAGCAGGGCAGCCACGCGGGCGCGGGCCTCGGCGCTGGGGCAGGCATCCGGCCGCACACAGCCGTTCACGCAGGCCACCGCACAGTTGATTTCGGGCAGGGCAGAGGCCGGGTTGGAGGCAGCAACCTCTGGATCTTGATCCGCAGCAGAATCCTTGAGTGCAGCGGAGTCCGCACGGGGGGCTGGGGCCGGTTCGACAGCACCCTGCTGGTCCGGCTCGTGCTGCTCAAGATCCAGCAGGGCCGGAGCCACCACGCCGTCGAAGACGGCCTCGGCCGGGCCGGTCATGAACAGGTGGCCCGTGGCCTCATCCCAGTCGATCTCCAGGGGGCCGCCGGGCAGATCGAGCCGGGCGCGACGTTCACTGAGGCCAAGCCGGTGGCAGACCACCAGGGTGGCGCAGGCACCGGTGCCGCAGGCCAGGGTGGGCCCGGCGCCGCGCTCCCACACCCGCATCACCAGATGGGTGGGGGAGAGCACTTGTACGAAGTGCACGTTGGTGCGGGCGGGGAAGGCCGGATGCACCTCCAGCGCCGCGCCGAAGCTGTCCAGCTCCACCAGCGCCACATCGGTGACCGGGATCACCACATGGGGATTGCCCATGCCGGCAGCGCCGACCGAAAAGGTGTAACCAGCTGCCTCCAGATCCCCCTGGGGGATGCCGGCCTCGCCCACGGGCAGGGTGGTCGGGACCGCCTCGGGGTCGAGCAGGGGCCTGCCCATGTCCACCCGGATCGTGCCGTCCTCCTGAAGCTCCGGCACGATCCGGCCCGCCAGGGTCTCGATCTGCCACTGGCGGCCCGGTTGATCGCCATCGCTGTCCGCCAGGAAGCGGGCCAGACAGCGGATGCCGTTGCCACACATCTCCGGTTCGGTGCCGTCGGCGTTGAAGATCCGCATCCGCAGCTCTCCCCCCTGGCCCGGAGGCAGGGCCAGGATCACCCCGTCGCCGCCCACACCGAAGCGCCGATCGCAGAGACGGCGCACCAGCTCGGAGGTGAGGCCCAGGCTGTCGTCCTCCTCGGGGGCGTTGCGCCCGTCGAGCATCAGGAAATCGTTGCCCAGGCCTTGGTACTTGCTGAACTGGAGCACGATGGTGCGCGACAGGAGCTGAGGGTGATCCTAGGAAGGGCGCCCCACCAGCCCGGCAGCCGAACAGCCCGTGCGCCCGCCATGGACAACCCGTACACCGACCGCCGCGGACCGATTCTCGACACCACCCAGCCGGGCATCCGCCACATTCAGGACATGATCCGGGAACACAAGCCCGTCAGCGTGCTGATCCAGAGCGGCAGCGAACTGGAGGGCGTCATCCTCTGGCAGGACCTCGAATACATCGGGCTGCAGCACGAGGACGGCCGGCCACTGATGCTGATCAACCGCCGCTCCATCAGCATGCTCCGCGCCCTCGGCTGACCCACGGGATCAGCAGGGACCACCAGGCTGAGCCAGCAGGCCTGTGGCACGATCACAGGCTGCCCTGCGGCCCGTCTTCCACGGCCGGGCCCGCGCCGTGACCGATCCCGCCGTGACCGATTCCTCCCGTTACCAGCCGCAGGCCCTCGAAACGCGCTGGCAGGAGCTGTGGGATCGCCACCAGCTGCACCGCACGCCGGAGCCAGGCAACGGTGAGAATTTCTACGCCCTGTCGATGTTCCCCTATCCCTCAGGGAATCTGCACATGGGGCATGTGCGCAATTACGTGATCACCGATGTGATCGCCCGGGCGGCCCGGATGCGGGGCAAGGCGGTGCTGCATCCGATGGGCTGGGACGCCTTCGGCCTGCCGGCCGAGAACGCCGCCATCGAGCGGGGCGTGGAGCCCGGCACCTGGACCGACCAGAACATCGCCTCGATGCGCGCCCAGCTCAACCAGCTGGGCCTCTCGATCGACTGGGAGCGCGAGGTGGCCACCTGCCACGCCGATTACTACCGCTGGACCCAGTGGCTGTTCCTGCAGTTCCTCGACGCCGGCCTGGCGTACCAGAAGGACGCCACCGTGAACTGGGACCCGATCGACCAGACGGTGCTGGCCAACGAACAGGTGGACGGTGAAGGCCGCTCCTGGCGCTCCGGCGCCCTTGTGGAGAAGCGCAAACTGCGCCAGTGGTTCCTGAAGATCACCGCCTACGCCGACCAGCTGCTGGACGACCTCGACACGCTGCAGGGTTGGCCGGAGCGGGTCCGAACCATGCAGGCCAACTGGATCGGCCGCAGCACCGGAGCTGAACTCAGCTTCGAGGTCGTGGACGCCAGGGGAGAGCCCAGCGGTGAACGGATCACCGTGTTCACGACCCGGCCGGACACGATCTACGGCGCCAGCTATGTGGTATTGGCGCCGGAGCATCCCCTGGTGGCCCAGCTCACCACTGCGGAGCAGGCGATCCACGTGGAAGCCTTCTGCGATCTGGTGAGCCGCCAGAGCGAACAGGAGCGCACCGCCGAAGACAAGCCCAAACGGGGCGTGCCGATCGGTGCCATGGTGCGCAACCCCGCCACGGGGGGCCTGATCCCCCTCTGGATCGCCGACTACGTGCTGGCGGAGTACGGCACCGGCGCCGTGATGGGCGTGCCCGCCCACGACCATCGGGACTTCGTCTTTGCGCGCCAATACGAACTACCGGTGCGGCAGGTGATCATTCCCGAAGGCAGCGATGAGCACGCCTTCGAGGGAGGCGCCTGGACCGAATCGGGGGTGCTGATCCATTCCGGCCCGTTCGATGGGATGCCGAGCCGCGAGGCCAAACAGGCCATCACTGCGGCGGCGGAGCAACAGGGATGGGGCACGGGCAAGGTGCAGTTCCGCCTGCGCGATTGGCTGATCTCGCGTCAGCGCTACTGGGGCTGTCCGATTCCGGTGATCCACTGCGAAACCTGCGGTGTGGTGCCGGTGCCAGCCGAGCAGCTTCCGGTGGAGCTGCCCCAGGGCATAGCGCTGGCCGGCAGGGGCGGCTCGCCCCTGGCCCAGCTGGAGCACTGGGTGACGGTGGACTGCCCCTGCTGCGGCAAACCCGCCCGCCGCGAGACCGACACCATGGACACCTTCATGTGTTCCTCGTGGTATTTCCTCCGCTACAGCGACGCCGGCAACACGCAGGTTCCCTTCAGCCGCGAGGCGGTGGATGCCTGGTTGCCTGTGGATCAGTACGTGGGTGGCATCGAACACGCCATCCTGCATCTGCTCTACTCCCGCTTCTTCACCAAGGTGCTGCGTGATCGCGGTCTGCTGGGCTTCCATGAGCCCTTCAAACGCCTCCTCACCCAAGGCATGGTGCAGGGGATCACCTACAAGAATCCCCACAGCGGCAAGTACATCGCGCCGGCGGATGTGGCTGACCCCACCGATCCGCGCGACCCGATCTCCGGCGAGGTTCTGGAGGTCTTCTACGAGAAGATGTCGAAGTCGAAATACAATGGTGTTGATCCGGCCGTGGTGATCGACCGCTATGGGGCCGACACGGCGCGGATGTTCATCCTCTTCAAGGCGCCACCCGAGAAGGATCTCGAATGGGACGACGCCGATGTGGAGGGTCAGTATCGCTTCCTGCAGCGGATCTGGCGCCTGGTGGATGCCGCTGCGGAGCGAGGTCTGAGCCTGGCCGCTGGGGCCGGCAACGCGGAGGCCGTGGCAGAGGCGATCGCGGCGGCAGGGGGCAGCCCTGGCCTCCTGGACGACGAACGGGAGCTGCGCCGGGCAGTGCATACCGCCATCGCCGCCGTGACTGATGACCTGACCGGCGAGGAGCTGCAGTGCAACACGGCCGTGTCGGAGCTGATGAAGCTCAGCAATGCCATGGCCAGCCATCTGGCGGCCAGTGGCGACGCCTTCGCCGCCGAAGCCCTGCGCACCCTGCTGCTGCTGCTGGCGCCGTTCGCGCCGCATCTGGCCGAGGAGCTGTGGCTGAAACTCGGCGGCCGCCGCGACAGCGATGACCTGGCCACCACCAGCATCCACGCCCAGCCCTGGCCGACTGCCGACGCCTCAGCCCTGGTGCGCAGCACCATTCCCCTGGTGATCCAGGTCAAGGGCAAGGTGCGCGGCAACCTGGAGGTGCCGGCGGATGCCGATGCCGCCACCCTGGAACGCCTGGCCCTGGCCAGCGACATCGCCGCCAGGTGGCTCCAGGGTCAGGCACCGCGTCGGGTGATCGTGGTGCCGGGCAAGCTGGTGAACCTGGTGCCCTGAGGCTCAGGCGCGACGGAACACCAGGGAGGCCGGCTCGCCCCAGTTCCCATCCGCCTGATAGCCGCGGTCGTTGCCGCAGAGGTGACGCAGGATCCAGAAGAGTGGTTCGGGACTGTCCGATCCGAGTTCGTTCTGGAGGGCAGCCAGGGAGCGGGGCTGGCCATCGGCAAGGCGGCCTTCGAGCTGCTCCTGCAGCGACAGAATCACCGCGGCCGCCTTCTTGCCGGCCTCGACACCGGGCTGGTCGTAGGCATTGATGTTGACCAGTTCGGCGTAGAAGCCCACGGCCCGCTCGAACAAGGCAATCAGGGCACCGAGAGCTCGGGCATCGAAGCGACGCAGGGTGATCGCCATGGATTGCCGTCCTCCTTCCATCAGTGCTGAGCGGGTGCCCTGCAGGAAGCCCTCGAGAAAGTCACCGGGACGATCTCCCTGCACCGGTTCGATGTCGGCCGGATCATCGAGCGCTTCGATGAAGGTGACGAAGAAGTTGTCGACCCCATCGCGGAGCTGCTGCACGTAGGCATGCTGATCGGTGGAGCCCTTGTTGCCGTACACGGCAATGCCCTGGTTGACGATCTGGCCGGCGCGATCGCGCTGCTTGCCGAGCGACTCCATCACCAGCTGCTGCAGATAGCGGCTGAACACCTCGAGGCGATCGCGGTAGGGGAGCACCACCATGTCGCGGGCGCCATGGCCTTCACCCGCCTGGTACCAGGAGGCGGCCATCAGGGCAGCGGGATTGCTCTCGAGGCGGGCCACCCGCGTGGCTTCATCCATCGCGGCGGCGCCGCCGAGGAAGGAGCGGATGTCTGCACCCGCCAGGGCCCCGGGCAGCAGACCCACGGCGCTGGTGATGCTGGTCCGCCCGCCGACCCAATCGAACATGTCGAAGCGCTGCAACCAGCCCTCCTGCTCGGCGAGGCGGTCGAGCTGGCTGCCCTGCATGGTCACGGCCACGGCCTGGGCGGCCCAGGTGCCGCCGCGGCTCTCGAGGCGGGCGCGGGCCTGCTGCATGCCCAGCCTCGGTTCCGGCGTTCCGCCGGACTTGCTGACGACGATCACCAGGGTGGTGGTCAGCCGCTCCTCCAGGGCCCGCAGGGTGCGGCTCATCCCCTGGGGGTCGACGTTGTCGAAGAAGTGGAAGGGCAGGCCCGCCTCCTGCTCCTGAAGGGCGCGGATGATCAGCAGCGGCCCCAGCCCCGAACCGCCGATGCCGATCCAGAGCACATCCGTGAAGGGGCGGCCGCAGGGGGCCATCAGCTCCCCGGCGAGGATGCGGCGTCCAAAGGTCTCAATCTGATCAACCTCGCTGGCGATGTGGGCGCCGCTCTCGGCATCGGGGGCCAGCTGCGGTGCCCGCAGCCAGTAGTGCCCCACCATGCGCTGTTCGTCGGGGTTGGCGATGGCTCCGGCCTCCAGGGCCGCCATCGCCTCAAAGGCCTGGGCAAAGCGTGGACGAAGAGCGTCAAGGCCGGGCTGATCGAGCGCCATGCGGCTCACATCCAGCCAGAAGCCCAGGGCCTCGTCGTGCCAGAGCAGGGCGCAGAAGCGGTCCCACTGGGTCGCCGGATCGTGGCCGTTGAAAGCGGGAAGCTGGGACATGGGGCCTGGAACCGCCTGCGGTGATCAAATCGACGGTATCGGGGGGGCGAGAAGAACCGCAACCGCACACTCCTGCTCAGAGATGGGGCCGAATCTCTTTAAACTTTCTGTCAAAGACTCCCAGTTCCCCTTCAGGACTCTCCCCCTTCGTGCTGCGTTTCCTGCACCATCGTGTCTCCGGAGAAGTCTCAGGTGCTCCTTCGCTCTGCTCAGGGCCAGGCACCGCAGAACATTCCGCGTCTCCCGCCACCGGACGACCTGGTCGGAAGCGTCGACGTGAGCTTGCAGCCGCCACAGTGCTGCTCGCCACCGCCTTGGGTGGTGTTGGCGAAGCGCAACACCCCCTGGAATCCCTGATCAACGCTCCGGATCAGAGCAGCACCATCAGCGGCGACAGTCGCGCTGCTGTCGGCTCAGTCACTGAGGGCCAGCGGGTCAATCCGATCGATTTCACCCCCGAGGAACTGCGGGAGTTGCAGAAGCGCTTCGGGGTCCATGGACCTCAGCCACGCCTGGCCCAATTGCTCACCGAAGGCCTCGACCAGCTCGAACCGCTCCGCTCCCACACCCTCACCCGCCTGGAGGAGCTGCGGCCGGTGATCCTGAGTGAGTCCCTGCGCCGCCGCGTCAATCCGATGCTCGTGGCTGCCGTGCTGTTCGATGAGATGCAGCACGCCAAGCCAGGCGAAAGCCACCCGATCGCAGCCCATTCCGGCCTGTTCAGCACTCTCGGCCCAGCCCAGCTTGGATTAGGGGAGATGGTGCACCAGGGCCTGCTCCCTGCCGATGCGACACCGGAGCAATTGGAGGCGGCTCGCGATGCGTTGCTGGACCCGGAGCAGAACGTGACCCTCTTGGTGGGCAAGTTCGAGCGCCTCCAGAAGGAACTGGAACTGACCACTCCCCTCCCGCCGATCGCGAGCCGCTCCCCCCACGAAGCCAAGGCTCTCGCCACCCTGGCCTACCTGCACAACGGCAAGCTGGACTATCCCGCACGGGTGCTGCGCTATATGCAGGACCCTGAGCTCCACGCCCTCCTCTACGGCAACCGCCGCAAGCAGCTCCCTCCGCTGATCTGATCCAGCAGCTCTCAGGTTCAAGACCGCTGGGCTGGCCTCAGCGGGATGGACAGAGCATCCCGAGAGCCGCCAGCCGGACCTCAAGTGCCCGCCAGTCGAAGCTGCGGGGATCGCCCCGCTCACCGCCCAGATCCACGTAGCGGTGAGTGGTGATGTTCTGGGCCGGAAAGCCAAACCGCCGCATCCAGTCGGTCAGCACCACGGCCATGGCGTCGTACTGGGCGGAGCTGTAGCCGCTGTGGGCTGGGTCGTTGTCTTCACCATCCAGCGGCGTTTCGAGGCTGAGATGCAGAGCGAAGTTATTGACCGAGCCACTCACCCTGGGATTGGTGATCACCCAGAGGCCATTGAAGGCGGAATTGCCGGCCCCGAAGGCCCGCTGGGACGGATCCACCGTGTTCAGCACCGCGCCATCACCGCCGATCAGGGTGTGGTAGCTGACCTGGTCATCGTCGTTCGGATGGGGGGTGAGGAAGGTGTTGAGGGCCGAGCCGATGCCGTAAACCGTCTCATGCAGCACCACCACCTTCGGGGTGGAATCCACCGGATTGCCGAAGGCATCGTGATCGAAACGTTGGCCGAAATTGCTGGGATCAATGGCCACGCGATGGGGCGTGTTCTGCAGAACAACCAGGCGATTCTCCAGGCGCTGGCGCAGGGCCTCGGCAGGTGGCGCGCAGGAGGGGCGCAAAGGCGAACGCCAGGCCTGCCTCTGGGGTGGTGGTGGAGCCTGACGCCGGCCTGCTTCCGGCGCCATCGGCGGCTGGCGGACCTCCTGAAGAATCTCCAGCAGAGAGGGGCGTCCCTCCGCGCCGCTGGCAGAGGCGATCAGCTGGCGCGCCATCCAGCCCAGTCCGCCCAGGCCAAGCAGCCCGGCAGCAGCGATGGCCACCAGGGCCGGAGGGGCGATCACGGTGGCAGAGGGAGAGCTCCAGCGGCGCCAACGCCGCCGCAGCACCACGCGGGCCCGCCTCATGGCACCACCCCGAACCAGGCGGTGCGTTGGGCAAGGGCAGCGGCCCCGGCGGAGGGATCCGCTTGCAAAGACCAGCTCTTCACCGCCGGCGGCCCCGGCTGCAGCCAACAGGAACGGACCAGTCCATCGCGGCAGACCAGCAACTCCAAGGCTGGGATCGCTGCGACCGGAGGCCCAGCCTCGTCCGCAGCTGCATTCCAGGCAGGACGCAGGGGATCGTTCCAGATGGTCTCCAGATCTGCGACAGCCCGGAGACGCTGGCCATCCACCGCCAGAAGCTCATCGCCCACATCAAGGCCGGCCTGCTCGGCCGCGCCGCCCCGCACCACCCCCTTGACGCGGATCACCCCGGGGCTCGCCTCATCAACAGTGATCCCGAGATCGGGGTGATCCTGCAGTTCCGGCAGCAGCTGCAGGCCCACACTGGCAAGGTAGCCATCCAGATCCGGTTCCTCCGCCTCGGTCGTGCCCTCAAGCCAGCGAGGCAGCAGGGCAGCCAGATCGGCAGCCTCAGCAGTGAAGGCTTCAAGCAGATCGGCCTCGCGGTATCCCCGTCCGCAGCGACCGAGCATCATCCAGAGCCTCCGAAGCACCCGGGCCAGGCAGGAGCCGGAGCGCCGCAGGTGCAGATCGAGCACCAGGGCGAGCACAGCACCCTTGAGGTAGTAGCTCACCTGGTTGTCGGGGGAATAGGCATCGGCTCGATAGAGCTTGACCCAGGCCTCCTCACTACTACTCCGCAGGCTTTGCACCCGCCGCCCTCGATTGAGGCGGTACCGGCTCAGGTCGGCACCGAGATCCTCCAGCAAGGCGGTTTCGTCGCTGCAGCCGGCCAGCAGGGGCAGGAATTGGTCGAAGTAACTGGTCACGCCCTCGGCAAACCAGAGGGTAGGCACGATTGCAGCAGTGCCGTAATCGATCGGCGTCAGTTCCGCCGGGCGCAGGCGCCGCACGTTCCACTGGTGCAGGTATTCGTGCGCCACGAGCTGCAGCAGCTTGCGCCGGCCATCGGGCCTGGCCAGGGCACGGCGGCCGTACTGCAGCACGGTGCTGCGGTCGTGCTCCAGGCCGCCATAGCCATTGTCCAGCAGATGGAGCACGAACAGATAGTCCGGCGCTGCCGGTGCCGCTTCGCCCATCAGGCGGCAGCAGGCCAGGCAGACCTTCTCCACATCGCTCAGCCAGGCCTGATCCAGTGCCGGCAGATCACCGCCCCAGCCCACCCAGCGGTGGGGCACCCCAGCCACCGTGAAACCATGGCAGGGGTGGGGACCGGCTTCGACCGGCGTGTCGATCAGCTGATCAGCATCGGAAGCGCACCAGTGGCCCCGGTCGTTGCGCGGCAGGGGCACAAAGGGCTCCCACCCGTCCGGCAAGCGCAGCTCCAGGTCATGGGGAGACCAGCGTTCGCCGTCCACCAGCAGGAGCACCGCCGCCAGAGCGAGAAAGCCGTGGTCGCCGGAGAGGTGACAGGTTCGCACCGTCAGCTCGGTGGCCTGGAGCGTGTACGCGATCGTCAGGTCTTCCGGACCCACCCCATCAAGCTGCCAGAGACTCGGCCCCAGCCGGCGGGGCTTCAGAACTCGGGCGGCCTGCAGCACCTGCAAGCCCTCCAGGTGGCGCACGTACTCCCGCAACAGATAGGAACCGGGTGTCCAGCGCGGCAAGCTGAAACGCAGGCAATCCGTTCGCGGTTTGAACGACAGCCTGGCCCGCACCAGGTGCTGATGGGGCTCCGAAAGATCCAGCGTCAGCAGAGGCACCGGCAGCCGCGGATCAGGGAACGAGCGTCACGCTGGCACCATCAAAGGAGGCCTGGGCTTCCAGCAGGGCCAGGCGGCTGGCGTAGTGGCGGGTGAGCTCGGAGAGCAGGCGCTGCAGCGTTCGCGAACGGCTGATCCGCTGGAGATCGCCCACAAGGGCGAGGCTTCCATCCGCAGCTGGAGCCCAGCCCAGAACGCCGTGAGGACCCAGCTTCACCTGCAGTTGCACTGGCTCACTCTCGCCGGCGAAACCCTTGAGAACACCCCCCCAGCGGGGCTCAAAACCCATGGAAGTCAGACTGGCTGCCAGGCAATCGACATCGCGCAGCACCGTGGGCAGGATGGAGAGATGGGACATGGACACCAGGCCCGCTTGGTCGAACACTAGCGATTCCGGACTGGCAATCCAGTGGCCATTGCCACAACCGCCGTCCCAATCCCAGCCCCGATCCGAGTCTGAGCGGCACCCTCCCCTGCGGCTGGGGGTGATGGCCTCGGGCAACGGCACCAACTTCGAGGTTCTGGTGCACGCCTGCCGCAGCGGGGTGCTGCACGGCACGGTGGAGCGTCTGGTGGTGAACAACCCCGGTTGCGGCGCGGCGCAGCGGGCTGAGCGGCTGGGCATCCCCTGCCACACCCTCGACCATCGGCTTCAGCCCAGCCGCGAAGCGCTCGACAGGGCCCTGAGCGAGAGCTTCCAGGACGCGCAGGTGGACCTGGTGGTGATGGCAGGCTGGATGCGGATCGTCACACCGGTGCTGATCGCCGCCTATCCCGATCGACTGGTCAACATCCACCCTTCACTGCTGCCCAGCTTCCGCGGCGTCGATGCGGTGGGGCAGGCCCTGGATGCAGGGGTGCGACTGGCGGGCTGCACCGTTCACCTGGTCTGCGAGGAGGTGGACAGTGGCCGGATCCTGATCCAGGCCGCCGTTCCGGTGCTCGACGGTGATGATCGCGCCAGCCTCGCTGCGCGTATTCAGATCCAGGAGCACCGCATCCTGCCGCTGGGGGTCGCCATCGCCGCCCAGCGTCTCAGGGGTAGAACGGCAGCAGGGGGAGCCCAGTGGCGGCCGGCAGGCCCGCCATCAGGTTGAGGCACTGCACCCCCTGGCCCGCCTGGCCCTTGATCAGGTTGTCGACGGCGCTCATCACGATCAGCTGGCCGGTGCGCGGATCCACCTGCACGCTGATCAGAGCTCGGTTGGTGCCCCGCACCCATTTGGTGGAGGGATAGGTCCCCACCGGCAGCACCTCGACGCAGTCGGCATGGCGGTAGGCGGCGGCCAGCACGGTGGTGCAGTCGTCGGCGGTGAGGCCCGGATCCCGCAGCCGCCCGTACACCGTGGCGAGCAGACCCCGCACCATCGGCATCAGGTGCGGCGTGAACTGCAGCTGGATGGCACGCCCGGCAGCTTCACCGGCCAGCTGCTCGATCTCACTGGTGTGGCGGTGACCCACCACGCCGTAGGGGGCCACCGCTTCGCTGGCCTCCGCCAGCAACAGGTGCTCCTTGGCGGCCCGACCACCGCCGGAGGTGCCCGTCTTGGCATCGATCACAATGCCGCGGGTCTCGATCAGACCCTGCTGCAGAAAGGGAAGCAGGCCCAGCAGGCTGGCGGTGGGGAAGCAGCCGGGCGCCGCCACCAGCCGGGCGCCGCGAATGCGCTCTTCCGCCCACTCCACCAGCCCATAGACCGCCTCCTGGCACAGATCGGTGTCGCTGCGGGGAACCTGGCGCGCTTCGGTGGCGTAGACCTCCTGCCATTGGCTGAGGGAGCGGTAGCGGTAGTCGGCGGAGAGATCGACCACCTTCACGCCCCGCTCCAGCAAAGGCGGCACCAGTTGGGCTGCCAGGCCATTCGGCAGGCTGAGCACCGCCAGATCCGCCGCCGCCGCGATCGCCTCGGGATCGGGTGACTGGACCACGGGATCCCCCGGCAAGGGAAGGAACGGCACCAGATCGCGCCAGCGCTTGCCGGAACTGCGTTCACCGCCGAGGTAGGTCACCTGCAGCTGCGGATGCTGATGCAGCAACCGCAGGGTCTGCAGACCGCCATAGCCGGTAGCTCCGATCACCGCCACCCGGGCAATGGTCGCGGCAGGGACTGAGGAGGGAGCCATGCCGAATCGGCGGGAACGCCAGATCGTACCGGGCTCTATAAAGGACTATTGCGACTCGGTCGCTGGCCTTGACCGCCCTTTCCGAACCGTTCCAGCTCGAGGCCATCGCCTTCGACGCCATCGCTGACGCCCTGGCGGCCATCCGCAACGGCGAATCGATCGTGGTGGTGGACGACGAAAACCGCGAAAACGAAGGCGACCTGATCTGTGCCGCCCAGTTCGCCACCCCCGAACAGATCAACTTCATGGCCACCGAGGCCCGGGGCCTGATCTGCCTGGCCATGGAGGGGGAGCGGCTCGATGCCCTCGATCTGCCCCTGATGGTGGATCGCAACACCGACAGCAACCAGACGGCCTTCACGGTGAGCGTCGACGCCGGCCCGGAGAACGGCGTCAGCACCGGCATCTCCGCCGAAGACCGGGCCCGCACCATCCAGGTGGCGATCCATCCCCACTCCCGGCCAGCGGATCTGCGGCGCCCGGGCCACATTTTTCCCCTCAGGGCCCGTCAGGGCGGGGTGCTGAAGCGGGCTGGCCACACGGAAGCGGCCGTGGACCTGGCCCGCCTCTCCGGCCTGTATCCCGCCGGAGTGATCTGCGAGATCCAGAACCCCGACGGCTCCATGGCCCGCCTGCCCCAGCTGGCGCGCTACGCCCGGCGGCATGGCCTGCGGCTGATCTCGATCGCCGATCTGATCCGCTACCGACTCGACACCGAACGCTTCGTCCGCCGCCAGGCGGAGGCCGCCCTGCCCAGCGCCTTCGGCACCTTCCGCGCGATCGGCTACCGCAACGAGCTCGACGGCAGCGAGCATGTGGCGATCGTCAAGGGCAGCCCGGAGACCTCCACTGGCCCGGTGCTGGTGCGGGTGCACTCCGAATGCCTCACCGGCGACGCCTTCGGCTCGCTGCGCTGCGACTGCCGGCCCCAGCTGGAGACCGCCATGCAGATGATCGAGGCCGCCGGTGAAGGCGTGGTGGTGTACCTGCGCCAGGAGGGCCGCGGCATCGGCCTGATCAACAAGCTGCGGGCCTACAGCCTCCAGGATGGGGGCCTCGACACTGTGGAAGCCAACGAACACCTGGGCTTTGCGGCAGACCTGCGCAACTACGGCGTGGGAGCCCAGATTCTCAGCGACCTGGGGGTGCAGCGACTGCGGCTGATCACCAACAATCCCCGCAAGATCGCCGGCCTGGGCGGCTATGGGCTTGAGGTGGTGGATCGGGTGCCCCTGGTGATGGATGCGGGCCAGCACAATGCCGCCTACCTCCAGACCAAGCGCACCAAGCTCGGCCACCTGATGGGCCGCGACTCCCACAAACCCACGGCGGTGCTGGCCTGGCGCGGACAGAGCGATGAAGCCGTCCTTGCCCGGCACATGGAGTCCCTGGAGGTCTGGGCCAGCCGCCGGGAGGTGCTGCTGGAACGGGAGGAACACGTGCGTCTGCTCGCCCTGCTGGATCAGCCGCAGCTGGCGGTGTTGCTCACCGCCACGGCGGGCGAAGCCCTGGAGGCAGGGGTGCTGATCGAGGCCTTACAACTGATGGCCAGCTGGGAGGCCACCGCGGCGGTGAGCCTTCTCCTGGCCCCGGACGCTCAGCGCACCGCCCACCCCAGCGCCCTGCTCGAGCCAGAGCATCGGGACCTGGTGGCCCTGCGCAACGCCCCGGCCCCCCGGCTGACGCTCGAACCCAATGCCTTCCTGCACTGGGCCGCGCCGGTCACTTCTGAATGGTGACCGTGTTGATGCGGCTGCCGTTGCGCAGCGCCATCACCACATCCATGTTGCCGGTGTGACCGAACACGGTGTGCACCCCATCGAGGTGGGGCTGGGCGCCATGGCAGAGAAAGAACTGGCTGCCACCGGTGTTCTTGCCTGCATGGGCCATCGAAAGGCTGCCGGCCTGGTGCTTGTTGCCGTTGATCTCGCAGGGGATCGTGTAACCGGGGCCACCGGTACCGGCCATGCCACGGGCACCTTCGCGGGAATTGGGGCAACCGCCCTGGGCCATGAAGCCATCAATGACGCGGTGGAAGGCAAGACCGTCGTAGAAGCCCTCTTCGGCCAGCTTGACGAAATTGGCGACGGTGCCCGGTGCATCGGCATCGAACAGTTCCAGCTCGATCGTGCCGGCGTCGGTCTCCATCACGGCTTTGGTCACAGGGAAGCAAGCAGAAAAGAGGACTGTATCGAGCTCGCCCTGCTCCGCCGGGTCGTCGCAGCGGGGGATCACCGCCCGGTCGCCGGACTCCGGTGCCGTGGGGTAGAACAGCCGGAGTGATTCTCCCAGTTTCGGCCCGCAGGGCTTGACGATTCCAGGCACTAAGGCCCTCCCCTCGCCAGATTTCTTTTCGATGGCCCCACTCTCTGCAAGCACCTCCTCACGGGACGATCTGGCCAGTGCCCGGATCGGCGTTCTGGGCGGCAGCGGGCTCTATGCCATGGATGGGCTGGAAGACGTGCGTGAGATCACGGTCGACACCCCCTACGGTCCCACCTCGGACGACCTTCGGCTCGGGCGGCTGGGCAACGCCGAGGTGGTGTTTCTGGCACGCCACGGCAGGCATCACACCTACACCCCCACGGAGGTGCCTTACCGCGCCAACCTCTGGGCCCTGCGCTCGCTCGGGGTGCGCTGGATCGTGTCGGTCTCGGCGGTGGGGTCACTGCAGGAGCACTTCCGCCCGCTCGACATGCTGGTGCCTGATCAGTTCATTGATCGCACCCACCAGCGGCCGCTCACCTTCTTCGGTGAGGGCGCCGTGGCCCATGTGGGCGTGGCTGATCCGTTCTGTCCCACCCTCAGCCGCCTGCTCTCCGATGTGGGTGACAGCCTGATGCCCGGTGGCCGGGCCCTGCATCGCGGCGGCACCTATCTGTGTATGGAGGGACCCGCCTTCTCCACCCGGGCTGAATCGGAGCTTTACCGCAGCTGGGGCTGCTCGGTGATCGGCATGACCAACCACAGCGAGGCCCGCCTGGCCCGGGAAGCGGAGATGGCCTACGCCACCCTGGCGATGGTGACCGACTACGACTGCTGGCACAACGACCATGCCTCGGTCAGCGTCGAAATGGTGATCGACAACCTGCGGGCTAACGCGACCCTGGCCCAGCAGATCGTGCGCATGGCCGTGGAGCGGCTCGGTGAACTGCGCCCGCCCAGCACCGCCCACCATGCGCTGCGGCATGCGCTGATGACGCCCGCCGATCAGGTCCCCCCGGAAACCCGTCGCCGGGTCGATCTGTTCACCACCCCCTACTGGGGAGCCTTCGAGGCGGCGGCCTGAACCTCAACCCCTGGCGCCAGGTCCACCCCTGCAACGGCCAGAGTGGCCCGCAGGGAGGGACCATGCTGATCCAGCAGGCCACGGGCCACCTCAAGGGTTGATGCTGCGGCAGAGGCGGCAGAACCCTGTTCAGGGGCGGCATCACCGGCTGCGTCTCTGTTGGCTGTGATCAGGGCCGCCAGCAGCAGGGCCAGCTTCACGGATCCACCGGTCAGATCCAGCAGCTCGGCACCCTGCTGCCGGTCGACGCCAGCCAGATCCCGCAGGATGCGCAGGGCCCGATCCTCAAGCTTGCTGTTGGTCACCGCCACATCCACCATGCGGTTGCCGTGCACCTTGCCCAGCCGCACCATCACGCCGGTGGAGAGGATGTTGAGCGCCATCTTCGTGGCTGTGCCGGCCTTGAGACGGGTGGAGCCGGTCAGCAGCTCCGGTCCCGTGAGCAGGCGGATATCGAGGTCGCAGGGCATGGGGGCCTGGGCGGCGGGCACGCAGGCCATGGCGATGGCCATGGCACCGATCTCGCGGGCATAGGTGAGGCCGCCATGCACGTAGGGGGTGGTGCCTCCCGCGGCGATCCCCACCAGGCAATCGGCGCCGCTGAAGCCGCGGGCCTCAAGATCCTGGCGGCCCGCCTCGGCCAGATCCTCCAGGCCTTCCGAGCTGCGCAGCAGGGCCGCGGCTCCGCCGGCCAGAATCCCCTGCACCAGCTCGGGCGGGGTGCAGAACGTGGGTGGGCACTCCGCCGCATCGAGCACACCGAGACGGCCTGAAGTGCCGGCACCCAGATAGAAGAGGCGGCCGCCGGCACGCAAACGATCGGTGATGGCATCGATGGCCTGGGCGAGGACCCCGGCGGCGCCGGCCACAGCCCGCTGAGGGCCGCGCTCGTTCTCGCAGAACAGGTCCACCAGGGCATCGGTAGACAGCCGGTCGAGCCCCTCGCTGGCGGGGTTGGGCTGCTCGGTGAGCAGATGACCCCGATCGCTGCCCGTGCTGGATGGCTCCAGACTCACAACAGCCCCTCCAGCTGGCGGCGGAAGGCCTCCAGGTCGGCATTACCGGAGCTGATCGGTTCTGGAATCGCCTGCTCCAGCGCCTGCTCCTGCCACTGGCTCACGTCCATGTTGCGTTCAGGTGGAGCGATCAGCAGCCGCTCCTCGGCGGACTGGGGCAGGAATCCGGCCGGAACGAAGCGGGCCTCGTAACCGGACTGGTCACAGAACAGTTCCATCTCCTCCCGATCCAGCGCTTCCACCGTGGGAGCGGGGAAATCCTGGGCTTCGAGCAAACCGGCATAGCGCTCAGCGTCGTCGCGGTCCTCAAACAGCAGCACCACGGTGCGACCGCTCACCTCCAGGGAGTGGATGCCTTCACTCTCGCTACCGGCATCGAAGAGCAGAACGTGCACCGCCATGGCAGGCCAACCAGAACCTGGTCAGTGTCTCACTGATCCGAATCTGCCTGATCGGCACTTCAGTGATCCGAGGCGGCCTCGGCGGCCAGCTCCCGCAGCCGGCGATAGAGCGCCTGCTCCGCATCGCTGAGCAGCTCGGGCACCAGCACCCGAACCTCCACGATCTGATCGCCGCACTGCTCCCCGAGGCGCAACCCCCGGCCCCGCAGGCGCAGCAGCCGCCCCGACGACGACCCGGGCGGAACCCGCAGCTTCACGGGTCCGTTCAGGGTGGGCACGACCGCCTCACAGCCCAGGGCGGCATCGGGCGGCTGGAGCTCCAGGGCGTAGGACACGCGCAGCCCATCGACCCGTAACCCCTCGGCGGTGCGAACGCGCAGCTGCAGGAAATGGTCGCCGCCACCGGGAGCCACTCCGGCCAGCCGCAGCCGCCAGCCATCCCCGGCCAGGGGCGGCGTGCTCACCTCCACCACCGTGCCGTCTGACAGCTCCAACTGCACCGGTGCCCCGCTGAGGGCCTGTTCAGGGGTGAGATCGAGCACCGTTTCCTGATCTTCGGCAAACAGCACCGGCGGCGGCGACGCGGCGGCGGCCGTCACCTCACCGCTCTGGCCATCAAGACCGGGATCCTCGGAATCGAGATCCCCATCCCTGCTGCGACCGGCACCGAACGGCCCTCCCCATGACGCGACCGAATCGGAAGGTTGGGGACCCGGAGCGTGGGCGGGGCCTGGAGCGTCCACAGGTTCCATGTCCTCAACCTGCCTGCGCCGGTTGCGCCCACGACCGAACAGGGTCTCAAGGTAGTCATGGAATTCCGGAAAGCCCGTCGCAAAGGGATCAGATGACGACGCCCCGGCCGCATTTCCCTCGCCGGCTTCCCAGGCCCGGCGGCGCTGCGGATCGGACAGCACCGCGTAGGCCTCATTGACCAGCTTGAATCGCTCCTCGGCCACCGGATCATTGCCGTTCAGGTCGGGATGCCAACGGCGCGCCTGAGCCCGGAACGCCCGCTTCAGGCTGGAGGCGTCGCTGCCAGGCTCCAGCCCGAGCACCGCCCAGTGGTCAGGGGCGCTGCCGGCACCCATCATTGGCATCCCCATCGCTGGCATCCCGGTCTGCGCGTCTCCCAGGCTCAGATCTCGCCCCAGGGGTCATCGTCGCGCCACTCGGAGCGCGGCGGCCGGCCGGGGGGACGGGGTGCAGCGCGCCGGCGGCTCTCGTCCAGGCGGTTGTCTGGATCCTGGCGGTCGGGATCGCGATAGGCAGGTTCGCGGAGGTCATTGCCGCGGTACGGGGGAGGCTCTGGGTAGGCGGACTGGGAGTAGCCGGTCTCGGAATACGAGCGGTCCCTGGGAGCACGATCCATGCGCAGGCCCTGCTCACTCGGGAAGCCGCCGGAACCCCCCCAACGGCTCTCGCGAGGCATGGCCGGTTCCCGATCGAGCCCCACGCCGCCAAGTCCGCCATAGGCGCCGGAGCCCCAGCGATCGGCATCGGAGCGGCCAGCACGGCCGGGACCATCCCAGTCGTCCCAGTCGTCATCGGAAAACAGCTCATCCTTGAGGGAGCCGAGCGTGTTCTTGAGGCCCTGCAAGGGGCCGCTCTCGGCCTTGCGTTCACTCAGCAGACGGCGATTGAGGCCGAACAGGGCCTCCTGCAACTGGCTCACCGCCAGATCCAGTTCGCCGAGATCACCACCCGCCAGCAGATCCTGCACATCGCGAACCGCCAGCTCCACAGCCCGTTGCTGCCGCTCCGCCCCATAGGGCCCAAGCTCCAGGGCCGCATCCCGCAGTCGCCGTTCGGCCTGGGCCACCAGGGTCTGGGCGCGGTTGCGGCGATCGACCTCGGCCCGTTTGCGGCGATCCTCGCCAGCCTTCTGCTCGGCCTCCGCCAGCAGGCTCTGAATCTCATCCTCGCTGAGGTTGGAGCCCCCCTGGATCGACACACTCTGCTTGCGGCCCGTGGTGCGGTCGGTGGCTGACACCTGCAGCAATCCATTGGCGTCGATGTCGAACGAGACCTGCACCTGGGGCACCCCCCGCGGCGCTGGCGGAATGCCGGAGAGGCGAAAACGCCCCAACGACTTGTTGCCCTCGGCCATCTGCCGCTCCCCCTGCAGCACGTGGATCTCCACGGAGCTCTGGTTCGATTCCGAGGTGCTGAACACATCGCTCTTGCGCACCGGAATCGGCGTGTTGCGCGGGATCAGCACCTTCATCACCCCGCCGATCGTCTCGAGGCCAAGCGACAGCGGCGTGACGTCGTTGAGCATCAGATCGCGCAGCTCACCGGTGAGGATGCCGGCCTGAACAGCGGCTCCGATCGCCACCACCTCATCGGGGTTGACCGACTGGCAGGGTTCCCGCGGGATCAGGGTGCGCACCATCTCCTGCACCATCGGCATGCGGGTGGAGCCCCCCACCAGCACCACGTCGTCGATATCTTCTGAGGCAAGGCCGGCATCCCGCAGAGCCCGCTGCACCGGTCGTAGCAGGCGATCGAGCAGATCCGGGCAGAGGCTTTCGAACACCCGCCGCTCCAAGGTGGTCTCGATATGGAGGGGGCCATCCGGGCCCGTGGCAATGAAGGGCAGGGAGATGGGCGTGCTCTGCACGCCGCTGAGCTCCTGCTTCGCCTTCTCTGCCGCCTCGGTGAGCCGCTGCAGCGCCTGACGATCGCGGCGCAGGTCGATGCTGTGATCGCTCTGGAAGGCATCAGCGAGCCAGTCGACGATGCGGCGATCCCAGTCGTTGCCACCCAGCTGGGTGTCGCCGCTGGTGGCCTTGACATCGAAGACCCCGTTGGCGATCCGCAGCACCGACACATCAAAGGTGCCGCCTCCCAGGTCAAAGACCATAACCCGCTTGGCACTGCTGCGATCGAAGCCGTAGGCGAGGGCAGCGGCGGTGGGTTCGTTGAGGATTCTCTCCACGGCGATGCCCGCCAGCCGGCCGGCATCACGGGTGGCCTGGCGCTGGGCGTCGTTGAAATAGGCGGGCACGGTGATCACCGCCGCCTCCACCGGCTCGCCCAGGTAGGTGGCGGCATCGTCCACCAGCTTGCGCAGGATGCTGGCAACCAGCTCTTCAGGGGCGTACTCCCGCTCGGTGGCAGGGCAGACAACCCGCACATTGCCGGCCTCGTTGGCCCGCACCGTGTACGGCACCGCCAGGCTGCCCTCATCGAGCTCATCCCAGCTGCGTCCCACGAAGCGCTTGAGGTTGGCAAAGCTGTTGCGCGGGTTGAGCACCAGCTGACGCCGCGCCAGCTGGCCCACCAGCAGCTCCTGGTCCCGGCTGAAACCCACCACCGAGGGGGTGGTGCGACCGCCTTCGGCACTGGCGATCACCTGGGGACGGCCACCTTCCAGCACCGCCACCACCGAATTGGTGGTGCCCAGGTCGATGCCCACGATGCGGCCCATGAATTCCCGTTGCGTGCCCCAAAGCTACCGACTCCCGCTGTGGGCACTCCGTTCAAGGGGAGCCGGGCCGTTAATCGGGCTTTAAACGGTGTGGACAACCCATTTCCTTAGATTCGAGGGGCGGTGCCGTTCGCACATCACCGTGATCTGCTCCGCCCCCCCATGACGACGGATTCCAGTAACGACGCCTTCACCCTCCGTCGTCGTCCGGCGTTCGAACGGTTTCTGGACATCGGCTTCCGCCAGCTCACCCTGGCCCTGGCTTCCGTGGTGGCCCTGTTGCTCCTGGGCATTTTCCTCACGATCGCCGAGGGCGCCCACGAGGCCATTGCCACCTTCGGCGCGAGATTCCTGGTCAGCTCCGCCTGGGATCCGGTCAACAATCAGTACGGAGCATTGGTGGCCATCTACGGCACGATGGTGTCGTCCCTTCTGGCCCTGGCCATTGCCGTGCCACTGGGCGTGGGAACCGCGATCTTCATCACCGAAGACCTGATCCCCACCGGGCTGCGCAGTGCCATTGGTCTGATGGTCGAGCTCTTGGCTGCCATCCCCTCGGTGGTCTTGGGGCTGTGGGCGATTTTCGTGATGGAGCCAGCCATCCGCCCAGCCCTGCAGTTGCTGCATCGGCTGCTGGGTTGGACGCCGTTTTTTGACACGGTTCCCCAGGGACCGGGCATGGCTCCAGCGATCCTGATTCTGGTGGTGATGATTCTGCCGATCATCACGGCCATCTCTCGCGATGCGCTCAACCAGGTTCCCCTTGAGCTGCGTCAGGCCGCCTACGGCATTGGCAGCACCCGCTGGGGCGCGATCTTCAACATCATTCTTCCAGCAGCGATCTCGGCCATCGTCGGGGGGGTGATGTTATCGCTGGGCCGGGCCATGGGCGAAACCATGGCCGTGACGATGATCATCGGCAATTCGCTCAACTTCAGCTTCTCTCTGCTCGCTCCCGGCAACACAATCTCCGCCATGCTCGCCAACCAGTTCGGTGAGGCCTCCGGCATTCAGGTTTCGGCACTGATGTATGCGGCCCTGGTGCTGATGGTGCTCACCTTCGCTGTGAACGTCCTGGCGCAGTTGCTGGTACGACGCCTCAGCCTTCGCTACTGAGCGTCCTGCTTCGGCTTGATTCAGTGGTTTTCGCCCCAGCTCCCCCCACCCCCCTTGC
>NZ_JAYGIC010000127.1:0-36958 GCF_034931105.1 Synechococcus sp. CCY9201
ATCGTGGCCGCCTCGCTCAGGCGCAGCTCGTAGGACACCCGGCCTGTTCCCAGATGGGCGCCATCGCAGAACCAGCCCTGACGGCTGCGACCACAACCGCACAGCTGATGCACCCCGGCGGGCAGTTCCAGCGGTTCAGGACCTGGGGTGGCCATAGGCCTTGATGCCATCGGGGTAGATGTGCAGGAGCAGGCAGCGGATCTCGCAGCAGGGAGCGGTGGGGAGTGCCATGGGAAGGAAGGCGTGGAACCACCGACCGAGGCCCGCTGCGGCAGAGGCGACAAGGACCGCGTCGCACCGAGAGGTGCGGCTTGCAGACACCGCGGCCCGGCCTGATCCTTGCCGCCGCTGACGCGGTGGGCACGCTGGGAGGGTTCACGCCGTTCCCGTGGTGCTCCCCGCCCGCGGCGGCGACGGTTCGTCGTGGCCATGCAGAACGGCGCTGGCTGCAGCAGGGCCGGATCAGAGGCCCAGGGGCCTGGCCTTGCTCCAGAAGCCGCGTTTGCGGGCATGGGTGGAGCGGATCGCTGCCAGGTAGGCCTCATGGGGTGGGATCTCGCCCCAGTCGCTGATGCGAGAGCTCAGCAACTGGCAGGTGTGCAGATGGCCGGCGGCGGCGGCGGCGTATTGGCTGGAGTAGCCATTGGTCAGCGCGAAATCCACCATGCAGCGCAGGGCCAGGGTGGCTGCCAGCGGATGGTCTGCAATCAGGCGCTCTGCTGCTGCGTCGAACAGCTCTTCGTGGGCCCCGTTGAGTTCGGCGCGGCGCTGCACGATCACCTGGGCCGCGCGGTTCAGGCCCGTGGGCCAGTCCAGCAGAAAAGACAGGGCCTCGAAAAGATCCGGCCTGGCAGCCACGAAGTCGATGGCGCGCTGCTCAGCCTCCCCGTCCTCGAAAGCGGGCAGCTGCTGGAGGTCATCGCGCAGATAGGTCTCCATCAGGGTCTGCTCGAACCAGTGCCACCGGGCCGCCTGGGCCTCATCGGTGCGGCCGAGGGCCTCCAGGGCGGCGATCTGGGCCTCTTCCCAGTCGAGTACCGGCCAGGGGGAGCGCTCCGGAGACCCCCCCCGCAGAAACCGCAGGGCCTCCTCAGGCCGCCCGACCTTGAGCAGCCGCTGTGCAATCCCGGCCGCGATCCGAGGGAACGCGCCGCTGCCGTTCGCCGTACTGGGCGATGTAGCCATCCACATCCCCCATCGCCTCGGCAACGGCCCTGAGGCCGGACGACCCGCGCTGGATCGCCAGACACTGCTGGCGTTGGGGCCCGATCACCTGTGGCATCAGGGCGGACCAGCAGGCGGAAGCGGGAGTGGCGTGGATCAGTCTGGCGTGCCGCCGCCGCTTTCGCCGCACCGCAGGATGCTCCGCACCGGACACCTCCAGGCTCGCCCCTGGGCAAGGGCTGCGCCAGGCGCCGCTGCTGGCTGCGTGGGTGCGATCGCCCCGGCGTTGCCGCCGGTGCTCAGCGCACCTGATCGAGGGTCGGCGCCCCTTGCCGGGCGGGGCGGCCCTGCGGTGTCCCGTCGCTGCGCCGGATGGCGTCAATGGTTCATGGTCAGCTCAGTCGTTCGGTATTCCCCGCAAGATCCGGTGTCCCTGGTGGAGTCGTGCCAGAAGACGCTGGAGTGGATCCTGCGCACCCACAGCGCAGAAGGCCGGCCGATCCGCCGCATCTGGATCGATCAGCCCTATGGGGAGGAGGAGCTCACCTTGCTGGAGGAGGAGGTGCTGCCGGTGATGGCGGCCTTCCTGGAGCGCATCGATGCGATCGATCAGGGCCTTGAGGCCAGGCTGCAGGCCGAGATCGCGGCCCTGGAGATCCAGGCGCCGGATGGAGAAGAGGCTCCAGAGGGCGGGGCCTGCTGATGCCCTGGGGCCGGCCAGAGGCCGGCCTTTTGGCTGGCGGCCCCCCTGCGTCATTCAAGCGGGCATGGAGAGGTGCTGTCAGACCCAGTTGTCGAGCAACAGACCATCCACCCGCTCGAATTCCCGCAGGTTGTTGCTGACCAGGGTCAGGCCCTCACTGCGGGCATGGGCAGCGATGTGCAGATCATTCACACCAATCGGTAATCCACGCCGCTCAAGGGATGCGCGAATCAGTCCATAGTGCTGCGCCGCTTTGGCTCCGTAGCTGAGCACATCCAAGCGACTGCAGAAGTCCTCCACAACGGCAAGAGATCTCCGGGGCTGGGAACTTTTCTCAGCCCCGTGCAGCAACTCGGCCAGGGTGATCGCAGAGATCCCCATCTGGGCAGCATTCTCGTTGAATCTCTCAAGCAGCGAAGCCGGCCTTTGCTTGATCACATAGATGCAGATATTGGTATCCAGCAGATAGCGCAACATCTTCCGTGTCAGAAGGCCTCGCGCTCCGGTTGATCCTGAGTCGCCCGCTCCTGCAGGAAGTCATCCGGCACGGGCAGCGCATCCTGAAAGAACGTGTCCCAGCGGCGACCGAGCGGAGAGATGATGCGCTCCTCGCCGCAGGCCCGGACCTCCACGTCTTTCACGGAGTCAGGCAGGCGCAGATGGGCGGGGATGCGCACAGCCTGACTGCGGTTACTGAGGAAGAGCCTGGTGACAGCCGCCACGGGGAGCACCCATCTGGGATATACGCGAAGTCTATCCCCTGAATGCCAGGGTGGATGGCCGCGTCATCCACCCGAGCCATTCAGGGGAATCGCTGAGATTCAGGCCGGAGCGATCCCCGCCAGAAAAGTCTCGATCCAGCGCCGGTGCCGGTTGGTGGTGATCAGCCCGGCCAGGGATGGTTGGGAGTCGGGAACCTGAAACGCGGTGCGGAAGCCCCTGGAGAAGGCCTGGTGGAGCAGCTCTCTGCCCCACGGGGTGCAGCCCACCAACAACCACCCCGCCCCGTCGAGACGGCCTGGGAAGCGCCGTTGCCGACCAGAGCCGCCCCCGCCGGCGCGCAGGTGGACCGCTGGAACGAGTTCTCAGTGGTGGAGCTGCGAGCGCTGCTGCGCAGCTACCCGATCGATCGCCGCTCGCTGCCGGCCCCGATCGAGCTGTTGCGGCGAGAGGAGCTGCTCGAGGCCCAGATGCAGCTCGCTGCGCTGATGACTTGAGCGCCTGAATCTCCCTGATCGCCGATTCCCCATTCCGTTCGCCCATGACCACCACCCCGATGACCGCCGCCATGCCCTCCTTGACCATGACCACCGCCTTGAGCCCCAGTGCCGCGCAGCCCCCCGTGAGCGCCGAGCCTGCCCCCGGATCGCCGGAGGCGCTGCTGCTGCTGGCTGGTCTGGGGATCCTGCCCGCCAGCGCGGACTTCAACGATCCCCGCATTGCGCCCGACACCATCAGCAGCAGCCTGGAGCGACTCGTTGCCGTGAAGCAGGAGCTGGAATTCCTGGCGGCAGAGCAGAAACAGCTGCAGGAACATCTGCGTCTGGCCCATCTGCGCGGTGACCTCAGGCAGCAACTGCCCAGCGGCCCGGATGGCAACGGCTATCAGATTGCACCCCAGACCCTGCTGGTGCGTCGCCCCGGCCGCCGGCAGTAGGCGCTACAGCCTCAGCTGCAAGGAGATCGAATGCCAGCTCAAGGCCCGCCAGGCCTATGAACAGCAGAGCGGCGATGCCACCGCCACCGTGGGGAGCTGCTTCTGGGAGCTGCGCTCGATCAAGGGGTGAAGCCACCCATCACAGAAGCCCTGGGCCCGGCGCCCGGGGCTTTTTCTTGCCCACTCTCCCGGTGCGCCATGGCCGGAAGCCCCAGCATCCAACCACCGGTACTACGATGGGCATGCTTGTAATACAGGGATCGGGCCCTGCTCGTCATGCCCCTCACCGTCAGGCTTGACGCCGATACAGAGCACTGCCTCGAGCAGCTTCTGGCAGAAACGGGACAGGACAAGAGCTCCTTGATTCGCCAGCTGATCCGAGAACGCTGGCAGCAGCGCCAGCCCCTCCCGTCGATCACCCAGCAATTGGGTGGTCATCCCGGCAGCGTTCTCGACACCTTGCCGTCGGGGAGTTCAGAGCGTCAGGAGCGGCGCCGACTCCTCGGCCAGAGACTTGCAGCGCGGCGGATGGAGCGGCGCTGATGCGGCGAATCCTGGTCGATTCGGGGATCCTGTTGAGCTACTACCAACAGCAGGAGCCACTGCACCAGGCCGTCGTGGCCTTCTTTGATCAGACTGCCGCTCAATTGATCACCTCACCGATCTGCATCGCCGAGGTGCTCTGGCTGCTGGGTCATCCCGGTGATTCCCGCGTCATGGCCGCTCAGAACCATCTGCTCGGGGCCGTCAGCCGCTGTGGCATTGAGGTGATCAACCTGCTGCCAGTGGATTACGCCCGTATCGCGGAACTCAATCAACGCACTGCCGATCTGCCCGGCGATTTCGCCGATCTCACCTTGGTGACACTCTCGGAGCGGCTGGATGTGGCCGAGATCCTCAGTCTCGACAGCGACTTCGATGTCTACCGGCGCTTCCGGCGCGATCCCTTCAGACGCGTTCCGCTCGGCTGAGACTCTGACGCAGCATGACCATTCAATGAGATGGTCCCGCGATAAGCCCTGCAACTGAGCTCGAGCCGCCCTGGAGCACCTGCGCCGCCTTGGGGAACTCTTTGTGGACACTGCATTCCCCACCTTGCCTTTAACCACCGCAGCCATCTCGATCGAGTTGCTGATGGACACCACCAACACCCTCCAGCCACTCGAAACCTTGATCACCTGCAGGGCCGACGCAGCTGTGCACCACCCCGAAAAAGGGCCAGCTCTGCGGCATCTGCTGGCGGAGCTACTGGAGTTGGTGGAAGCAAGGACAGAAGAAACGGTGAGATGAACGGTGGCTCCTGGTCCAGCGTGGTCGGACAGGCAGAGGGCGTGGTCGCTCCGGTCGTGCGACCTGACGATGCCGATCGTGGGCTGGCTGATCAGTAATCCCTGCTGCATGGCCGGGTTGTGGCACCCAAAAGCCGATCGCAGCAATCAACAAGTCATCCTTCAAACACCCCCTGTCCCGTCGTTCGCATCGGCGGACTGCCTCCCTCCACCTCAGTTGTTGATCCAGGATTGGTTTCTAGACGCACCAACCCCATGCCCCGCGAACGTGACCCCTACCGCATCCCCCGCGCCGGCTGGGAGATCGCACCGGCCGCTGGCCTGGCCTCCATTGATCTGAACGGAAACCAGGGTGCCCAGACCGGCACTGAGTTCATCGGAGAATCCACCATCGGCGGGATGCTGGTCTGCGCCGCCCTTTGAACACCCCGCTGCCATCTTTCGTCTGTTCCTGCAATGGATGCTCAGGAAGCGATCACCTCCACGGGGCACTGCAGCCCGGGCGCGCGGGCGGCACGGGCATCGGCGGTGAGCAGGGTGGCGCCGAGTTGTTCGGCCAGGGCCACATAGAGGGCGTCGTAGGCCGTGAGGTTGGCCCGCAGTTCCCAGGCCCGTGGCCAGAGGTGGCGGCTGGTGTGCCGCCGCAGCCCCAGCTGTTGGCTGGTGGCCAGGGCCTGCAGGGCGTGCTGCTCGGGCAGAAGATCGGCCAACACCAGGCGGCGCAGCACCGAGAGAAGCTCGGCATCGATCAGCTCCGGCGCCTGGAGATTGGCATCCGCGAGCCGTGCACGTGCAGGGCCATCGATCAACAGGGCATCCACCAGCACCGAGGCATCCACCACCACCACCATCAGCGTTCGGCGCGGCTCTGGCGCAGGGCCTCCAGGATCGCGCCGGGCTCGATGGTGGCCGAGGGCAAAGCCTGGAGCAGATCGGCGTTGTCCGCGCGGCGTGAGGTTTCGCAGAGCTCCTGCAGGGCAAAGGTGCTCAAGGGGAGTCCGGCGCGGCGGGCCAGCTGTTCCAGGCGCTCGGCCACATCGTCGGGCACGTGGCGGATGTAGAGGGTGCGCGACACGATGACCTCCTGCTTGCAATCTGCTAGCAGCTTAGGGGCAAATGTCGCTCTTCCACTCCCTCCAGCCATGGGCGGCACGCCCAGACAAGGCAATGGCACCAACCGTCGGATCCATTCTTTCTGCTCAATCCGCACGAACAACAGATGAGGCATTGCCCGCCCTCTGACACCCACCGGCAGCAACCCCCAAACCACCTCCAGCTGGTACTTCGCACGAATCGGCCCCCGTTCAGCCCCCGTCAGCCCCAGATTGAAGTTCCCCTGCACTCCTCCCATGACCCGAGAACGTGATCCCTACCGCATCCCCCGCGCCGGCTGGGAGATCGCACCGGCCGCTGGCCTGGCCTCCATTGACCTGAACGGAAACCAGGGTGCCCTGACCGGCACTGAGTTCATCGGAGAATCCACCGTTGGCGGGATGCTGGTCTACGCCATCTACCAGGCGCTGCTCACCGGCCTGCGCACCGAGGCGATGCGCAAGCGGGGCGACATCAATCGGGCCACCCAGATCCAGGTGATCGCCGAAAGCGTCTGGGCAACCACCAAGCAGGGGGCTGCGGTCAGTGCGGTGCTGAGCGTTGTCCTGCTGGTCTTCCCCTGGCTGGGCTTCCCCCTGACCCTGGTGGGCCTGGTGGGGATGGGCAAGGCGTCGCTGGATCTGGTCCATGCCTTCTGGGATGGCCTCAGCGATGAGCAGCGCCGTGATCTGCACCGTGCCGCCTTTGATGCGGGCGTGAACCTCAGCCAACTGCTGGGCAGGCCTGGCTCCGCCGCTCTCACAGCATGAAGCGGGAGGGTGCGACCGGCTGGCTGGGGCGGCACTGATCACACGGATCCAGGAGCCACTCCTGGATCCGCAACAAAGCGCTGGCCTCCAGGAACGGCTGACCAGCCACGCGGCTGAACTGCAGGGCCAGCTCCCCGAGCTGCTGCTGCGCAGCGACTCTCCCCACGACGCCATCCGCAGCTGGCTGGCCGATAAGGACCTCAGCCACTGGTGGCCCCAGTCCCAGGGGGGAACGGCAGACCAGGGCTGGCAGTTCGAGACCGCCAGCTGGAACCGGAGCCGCGGCGCCGAGGTGATGAACCCTGCCGAGATCGCCCGCGCCCATGCCGATGGCGGCCTGGATGCGCTGCTGGCTCCCGGGGTGCCGGCCGACATGGCGGCCCATGGGGTGGAAGCAGCCTTGATCGCGGCCTCGATCGCCCTCGCCTGGCACCTGATCCGCCAACGTCACAGCTGGGTGCAGGCTTCTGGCGCTGGCAAGCAGAGGATTCTGCGGGCAGCGATCCAGGCGGCTGGCCTCTCCGCCCTCAGTGGTGCCTCGATGTCACTGGTGGTCAGCCTGGCGCGCCTGCTTCCCGGGCCTGGCGAAAGGGCCTTCGATCTACGGGGACGGGGCTCCTTGAAGGCTCCCGCTACGCCTTGAAAGAAGGCGTAGCCCAATGGCATCAGAAACCGTGGTACGGTCTTAGGCCGATTGATCGATAGGCCAGAAATCTGGCCAGATAGTCAAGACTGACCTTAATAGCGACAGAAAGAAAAAACCTCAACCCAGGCTCAACCCTATCCATGACAAAAAACAATCACTTCGAAGCCGAGAATGACCCGTTCAAGGTCCAGCAGATCTCGATGGCCGATATCGAAGCCGGCGACATCGCCGAGATGGGGCTGCACCTGAACCTGAGCGAGCGGAGCTACTACTTCGATTTCAAGATCACCCCCCTCAGCAAGGAGATGAAGACCCAGCTGTACAAGCAGATCCAGGCCTTTGTCTACACCGACAAGGAACTCCACAACATCCTGAGTGAGCACAGCTGATCTCGCTCGGCTTGGGCTTGGATTGACGTCCTTTAGCGGGCTCCTCTGGGGGCCGCTTTTTGGGGATCCTCCCGAGTCCGCAATCAATCCGCAGGCCGGGTAACTGTGGGAAAGCTCATGGTGCGTCTTCTCCACGGACATCCGCCTGCAGCAGCTGGAACGTGAGCCCTTCCTGCTCAAACTGGCGAAAATCCTGGTCGAGGCTGATCAGTGGAAGGCCAGCAGCGATCGCGAAGGCGGCCAGGTAGGCATCCATCCAGCGCTTCGGGGCAGTCTGCTCGATTGCGCCCAGCTGGCACCAAAGACGCCCCAGATCAGGCGGCTCATCGATCACATCCACCTGCGGCAGCGCCAGGAACGTCTGCAGTGCGGCCCAGGCATCGCCGTTGGTGGCCATCGGCACGCCATAAGCCTGCGTGATCGCCGGCGTGGAGGCCAGACGCAGAAAACTCTGCTGGGTGGCGCGGCACCACAAAGCCGGTTCTACCGCGCTGGTCGAGCGCAGCACCCACGGGCGAGCGCATGGGCCGGGTGCTCGCTGAAGGCCGCCGCCAGCCACACATTGCTGTCAAGCAGACAGGCCGGCACGCTGGTGGTCCTCCTGCATCAGCGTCTCCTGCTCCAGCCGCAGCGCTGTGGCCACATCGATGGGATGCCGCTTGAGCCGGGGGTCAGGGCGAAACAGTGGCAGTCCTTCCGCGTCCACCTCCAGCACCTCGCGCTTGCTGGGCTGGGGCAGGGCGGCGCCATGCGGCCCCTGGCGGATGTAGTCGGCCACCAGCTCCTTGATCGGCCGCCCCTGCTGCAGGGCCCGCTGCTTCACTTGAAGCATCAGGTGATCCGGAAGGTCCAGCGTCATCTTCATCACGCCCCAGCCTGGGAAACCAGCTTACTGGCTTGGTGGGTGAATGGGCGTGAGTGGCGCTCGCGTTGGCTCTCGATTCCAACGATCCGGAATGTCCGGATGGTTGAACTTTCGGCAAGGTCATTGATTCCAACAGGAGCACACCGGCTCGCTGTCTGCTGCGTCTCGATCGAGGACCGGATTCCAGCCAGTCATCAGGGCTCTCGAAAAGCGTGGTCAAGGCATGGCAGCCCCGGCTTCTGTCACGCCTCCCGACGCCAGCATTCCTCTGATGTCATAGGCCAGCTTGCTCGCAAATGCGCTGGCGAATCGAGCGGTTGTCGCCACGCCTGAGCAGGCTCATCACGATGGTGCGCAGAAAGGGGAAGACCGCTATGCCCGCCCGGGTGGCATAGCGATGGGCGTCTTCAACGAGCTGGGCTCCCAACGATGGCGACATCGATCAGGTTCACGTTGCCGCCGGTCCTCAGCCCATTCCTAGGCGGCCTCCCGGTGCGCGGATCCTGCGCTTCACAAGAAAGCCGGGCCGGCGCTGAACCTGAACGGGCAGAACTACTGCTTCGACTTCAGGATCTCTCGCCTCAGCAAGGAGATGAAGATGCAGCTGTACAAGCAGATCCATAGCCTTCTCTACACCTATAACTAGCTCCACAACATTCAGACGAAGCGTAGTTGATTTCAATCAGCCTTGGCGCTCTCCTGCGGCCTCCTCTGGGGGCCGCTGTTTTGGGGATCTTGACGACTCCGCAGTGAATCCGCAGTGACTCTTGAGGGCATAAGCGGGATGCTGATAAGCGTCAACCAAACCGAGAACGCCCATGGGTCCGATCGAATATGCCCTCGTGATTGAGGCTTTTCGCCTTCAAGGGGTACTGAAGGCCAACTACCGGCCCGTCAAGCCGGCCTTGGACTGCATGGCCCAGGCGATTCGCGAAGCCTGTGAAGGCTATGGCTTCTCCGCCGAGATGACCACCAACTTCCTGCTTCGCCAGGGAAGCCGCATCCATTCCCTTGATGAAGAGATCAACGACCGCCAGGAATTTCGGGCCATTGAGCGCCGAATGCTTTGCCTGATCGGCCGGGAGGGCAATCAGGACCGGCTCGCCCGGCGAGGACGGCGTCCCCAGGTATGAACGCCCCCAGTTCCCGGCCTCGCTGAGCAGCATCAGCAACCCGCAACCCCCATCCCCTCCAATCCCCCCTATGAACCATGTCTTTATCTATGGCAGCCTCAAGCGCGGCCAGTCCAACCACCACTGGCTCCGTGGGGCCCTGTTTCTTGGGCGTCACCGCCTTGCAGGTGACCGCCTGTACTCCCTCGGTGGCTATCCGATGGCCGTGCTGGAGGATCACTCCAGTGCCGTGATCCATGGCGAGGTGTTCATGGACCCAGTCCATGCCGGCACCCTCGGCCCGCGGCGCCCAGAGCTTCTGGAGCCCCCTGTGCTGAAACTCCTTGTAGAGCACGTTGGACACGGCGACGTTGTTGACGGCGATCCGCACGCTCGAGATCTCCGCGAAGCGCACCGTCCAGCGGGCGTTGAGCTGACCGTGGAAGAGATCCCAGTTCTGCCGCAGCTGATAGCGCTCCAGCCAGGCCTCGGGAACCGCGGGGGCGAAGTGCTCGCTGGTCTTGGTCTTCATGTCGCCGGGAATGCTGATCCAGCCCCGGTCGTCGATGCCTTCGGCGTGCCAGAGCTCATGGGGCCGCAGCCCGAACACGGCGATGCAGGCGAATACCCACTGGTGAAAGGGCTCGAGCCGATCCAGCCAGTGCTCCAGGTCAGCATCGGAGGGGATGACCCGCACCCGCATCGACGAGGCCTTACGGATCTTCTCGGCGGCACCCTTGGGCCTCATCCCCCTCAGCTGCTGCAGCACGGCCGTCAGATCCATCAGGCCGCTGCGGTGGATCTGGGAGATGGTCTCGATCCGGCGGTTGAACCGCTTCAGGTGGGTGAGCGGGTTCACCTCCATGGCCCAGCTCAGCAGCCGTTGGGGATCCGCCGGTTCACGGAATCGGGCAACCCGCAGCTTCAGGTCGTTGATGGCGTGGACGCGGCTGCCCTCCTTGCAGATCCTCACCTCGATATCGGCGATGCAGGCCTCCACCAGGCCCTGCCAGCGGAGGCGCGAGGTCCCGCCACGGGCCGCCAGGGGTTCGGGCCACTGGCCCTTGCGATGCCCCCTCAAGACACAGATCCCGGGCCCGCTCGACGTCCTCGTCGCGGCGGTGCAGGAGCGGAGCCAGGGAGAACTCCCGCACCTGGACCCCCTGCACCAGTTCGCACACGTAGATCGACGAGCTCCGGTCGTAGCGGCGTAGGCGGAAGCGGCACCGCCTGGCCACCAGTTCGCGGGCGCAGTGGTCCCAGGCATCGATGCGATGAGAAAGGCGAGACGGCAAGGCACGGACCCTGCGGCTCGCAGGAGTATTCCCCGAAGCCGTCGGAGCAGGTTGTGAACAGGTTCACAACCAATGGCTTCTAGAGGCTCCTACCGGCTACAACCTGGACAGTGTGGTCTCAGATGTGGAATCCCCCAGAACCCAGTCCCAGAAAGCAAAAAGCCCCTGATTTCAAGCAAACATGCGAATGGCTCGGGGGAGACTTGAACTCCCGACCTTGGGGTTATGAATCCCACGCTCTAACCAGCTGAGCTACCGAGCCTTGCCTTGGGAAGTGTAAAGGATGACCGTTCCCCCAGGATCCAGCCGGACAGATGCTGCTCAGGCGCGGGGTGGCAGGAACTGCAGGGGATTTGCGGCGCCCCTGGATGGGGGATGGATTTCAAAATGGAGGTGAGGGCCGGTGCTGCGTCCGGTGCTGCCCATCTGGGAGATCTGGGTCCCCTGGTTCACCTCTTCACCGACCCGCACCAGCAGGCGGCTGTTGTGGGCGTAGAGAGATCGGCTGCCATCGTCGTGGGTCAGTTCCACCAGGTAGCCGTAGCCGCCGTCGTGCCAGCCAGCAAAGGAAACCCTCCCGGAACGGGCGGCCACGATGGAGGTGCCGACGTTGTTGGCCACGTCGATACCCTTGTGCATCCGCCCCCAACGCCAGCCGAATCCGGAGGTGAAGGTGCCCTGTGCGGGCCAGATCCAGGTGGTGCGGGACGCGTCATTTCCGCCACCGAAGCGCCGCTCGGGGCCAAGATCTGGCTGATCGGGCCAGCTGAGGCCACCACTGCCGACGGGCTTGAGACCCAGAACCATGCGCGAGCGCCCCGGAGATGACTGGGCAAGGCGAACCTGACTACCGGCCACCAGGCGGGCCGTTTCCAGGCCAGGGTTCAGGCGCAGAAGCTCCTGCAAGGTAACCCCATAACGCTGGGCAATCTTGATCAGAGTGTCGCCGAAGCGAACCACCCCGGACTGCTCCAGCGGGGGCGGCTGCTGCAGAGGGGGTGTTCGACGCAATTCACTGGTGTCGAGCGCCAGCAGAAACTTTGCCTTTCGACTGCTCTGGGACGGCAACACAAGCCAGTCACCGGATTCGAATTCGTGGTCTTCGTTGACGTCGTTGAGCTTGGCCAACCGGGTCTCGTCAACGCTGAGTTCGTTGGAGAGATCTTCGATCGAAACCGGCTGACGCACCTTTACCCAGAGCTTGTCGAGGCTGGCGGCTGGGAGAGAGGCAACCAGAGCGTTTTCGACACGATCACCGCTCCAATCGGCGCGTGCCATGAGCCCAACAGCGGGAATCGTGGCAACAGCGGGTAAAAGGATCAGCCAAGGCTTCATGGAGTTTCAGTTCATGCGGACAAGACCCGGTAGAGAAGCCACCATCTCCGGGCAGCGCAGACAGTAGCGCCCCGAACCCTTGCAAGCAAGCAAGCATCGACACCGAAAACAGGTGTCTCAGCGTAAGAATGCAGGCCAATCCTGGCTTCTGGCATCAGGAAAGTTGCCGCAGCGCCTCAAACAGCACCACCCCGACCGCTACGGATAGGTTGAGACTCCTGACGCCACCATTCCCATGGCGCTGACCGCAGGCCATGGGAATGGTGAGACAGTCGTCTGCGAGGGCCTGAACCGGGTTCGGTAATCCGTCCGTTTCCCGCCCGAACAGCAGCCAGTCGTCGTCTCTGTAAGCCAGATCGGTGTAGCCATGCTCGGCATGACTGCTCAGGGCCAGGAGTCGACCGCCACGACGCGCTCTCTCCTGCAGGAAAGCCTCCAGGTCGCCATGGCGATGCAGGCGCACCCAGGGCCAGTAGTCCAGGCCGGCGCGGCGCAGCTGCCGATCATCGATCTGAAAGCCGAGCGGTTCGATCAGATGCAGTTCAGTGCCGGTGGCGGCACAGGTGCGGGCCACATTGCCGGTGTTGGGAGGAATCTGAGGCTGGAACAGCACGACCTGTGGCATCGCTCAGGGCTCCAGCAGCTCTGGTACGGGCTGGCTCAGAGCCAGCAGATCAACAGCCCGCCCCTGCAGCACCAGCCAGGCTCCCGTGCACAGAGCCATCAACCGCTGCTGCAGGCGGCCCTGCCGATCGCGGAACAATCCGCCGATGGCTGTGGGGGGAACCACCCCCCAGCCCACCTCCTCACAGACGAGGACCACAGGAGCGGCGCAGTGGCCGATCGCCTCCAACAGGCCCGCACAGGCCGTTTCCCAGGTCTCCCCGTCCCAGTCGAGCCCGGCCGCCACCCAGGTGCCGAGCGAATCAACCAGCGCAAGTTGATCGGGGCCCAGCTCCTGCAGGGCCTCGGCCAGGTGGCGCCCCACCTCGCGGTTCTGCCAGCTTGAGGGGCGGCGGCGGCGATGCAGGGCAAGCCGCTGCTGCCAAGCGGGATCCTCCGGCAGGGAGGGCCCAGTGGCCAGATACACCACCTGGCGGCCCGAACGGGCGGCCAGGTGCTCGGCCCAGCGGCTCTTGCCGCCGCTGCTGGGGCCACTCACCAGGGTCAGACAACCGCGCAAGCCCAGCTCAGCCCCCACCATTCATGTTGCGCAGGGTCGCCACGGACGATGGAGACACACGGTTGAGATAACGGAAGATCCAGTATTTGAAAATCGTCGCCAGTACCACCGGGAAGGTGGCGATGAACAACATGATGAAATTCTCCCTGGCCGGCAATCCCAGGTGATTGGCCACCCCATCCAGCAGAACGGTCCAGCCCTCAGGGCTGTGGAAACCCACGAAGATGTCCGTGAACAGGATGATGGCGAAAGCCTTGGCGCTGTCACTCAGGCCATAGACCAGCTCATCGAGAAAGCTGCGCAGCACCTGGATGTCCCTCTGGCCGAACACGCAGACGGCGATGAACCCGAACAGACCGCCAAGGTCGGCGAGAACGTTCTTGATGGCATGCGTGCTGTCCTGATCCGCCTCCTCCTTCAGATCCTGAGCCCGCTTGGCCAGCAAGGCATGGAGTTCCTCGCGCGAGGGGAGGGCCGTGCCCTGGAGCAACGCGTCGAACTCGATCTCCTCCCGGTAGACCCGCAGCTTCTCCACAGCCCTCTCCTCGAGCTGGGGCTTGGGATAGGTCAGAAAGGCATTATCCGGTGCAAATCGATCCACCAGTGGCGAGAACACATAGGCGCGGCTCACCTGCTGCATCAGCACCGGCACCAGGATCAGCAGCAACAGGATCCGCAGGGAGACCAGGGTGGAATCGCGCCGGCGCCGGAAGCCGGCCAGCACCGAGGCCTCGGCTTCCGGATCCAGCTGGCGCCTCACCTGGTCCACCACCCCGATGAGGCTGCGGGGCAGCACTTCCGGTGATCGGCTGATCTTGGGCAGGCGCTGTGGTCGTTTGGTGTAGTGCCCGACCACCGATTCAATCAGCTGCACCTGACGCAGATCCTGGCCGGCGAGTTCCTGGCGATGGGGCTCGATCATGTCCAGGGCGGTGCGGCACAGCTGCAGGGCGACGCGAAAGCGACGCAGCACCTGGGCCTCAACCGAGCGCGGAACGCTGAGTTCGATCTCAGGGCGCACGGGCCTGTCGTTGTAATACTCCAGCTCAATACTCTGGATCAGAAGCGCAGCTTCATAGCCGCGGGCCAGGTCACTGCTGAAATCCTTGGCCTGGGCACGGCCGAAGGCTCCGATCCAGTCGGTCAGGCCCATGGAGTGGCGGCGGCGATCGTGAGCACCAATCTTCGGCTGTCAGGCTCAGCGTGAGAAGACCCACCAGGTCAGCATCGGCACAATTGTGCCCACCACCAGCAGCACGATCACCCAGGTGAAGGCATTGCTGTTGGCGGTCTCCTCACGGCTGGGCACATTGGAGGGCAGGCTCACCACTTCGGCCTCGGCAGCTTCTCCAGGATCCTCTCCACCCTGAAGCACCAGAGCCAGGCGATCCAGAGCCTCGACTGATGCCTGCCGATAACGGGCCCCATCCCGAAGCGGAGTCGCCATCGTGCTGCGGGCGGTGCTGGTGAGCAGATCGCGGGGCAACTGGCCATTCAGGGCAGGATCCACCACCACAGCGGCCGTGTTGGTCTGGCTGTCGATCAACAGAAGCAGCAGCGGATCAGGACTGGAAGCCTGCCTCCAGCGCTCAATCAGCTCCCGGCCCACTGCCGGCAGGGAAAGGCCGTAATCCAGCCGGTTCAAGGTGACCAGCCGCGCATCAATGTGAGCCCCTTCAAAGGCCGCAAGCTTGATCTCCAGCTCCGAGCTGGCTGCCCGGCTCAGAACGGAGGCGGTGTCGAGCACATGCTCGCCGGCTGGCAGATCAGGCAGATCCCCTGCCGAAACCGCCAGCGCCACCGGAGCTGGAACCAGCCACAGCACCAGGGCCGTCGTGACGGCCAGGAGCCAGCGGTGCCAGACGGGGAGGGTGTCCGGACGGTTAAGGGAACCAGCAGCAGCGGGCAGAACCACCTGGCGGGATGCGAAGTGCATGGATTCCAGTTTGCACTCAGCCGGCCAGGCTGTCGCGATTCAGCACGGCGATCACATCGAGGATCTGGGCAGCGCGTCCCTCGCCCAGCCTGAATTCGCTGGCCAGTTGCTCGAGCAACTCCTCCTCGGCGGCCTGCACCACGCGGTCGCAACGCACCAGCTGGGCAGCCATCGCCAGGCAGGTTTCCTGCTGCCCAGGATCCAGCGCCGGGATCGCTTCATGCAGCAGGGCTCGCCAGCCGGACTGGCGTAACTGATTGAGCAGCCCATCGAACAGATCCCCCATCGCCTTCTCGCTCAGATTGCGGTAGGGGCTTCGGAACTCCAACTGGCTGCGCAGCGCCCGGGCCTCATCGCGGCCCAGGGTGCCGTCACAGGCCACCGCCGCCAGGGCAACCGCGGCAAAGGCCTGACTCGGAGTCATGGGAAGAAGGCAGATCAGATTCCATTGCAGCAAGGACCGGTGAATCCGGCATCCTTGGCGATTGATCCACCTGCGCCCCTTTCCCCATGGACCTGCCCCTGCCGGCCCGCTTCAGCCTGGGGATCGGGATCCTGGGGCTGGCACTGCTGGTGGCCAACCAGCTCACGGCCGGGCCTCCGTCACCCGCGCTGGAGCGCGCCTCTGTTCTGGCCAGCCTGCTGGCGGTCGGGCTGATGTTGGTGGGAGTGCTGTGGACCAGGGCCATCCCCGAGGCCTCCGAACGTGTCGCCCTGGAAGGAGAGCAGGGGCTCCAGCTGAGTCGGGAGTGCTCCGAGTCACTGGCCCGAGAACTGGCATGGGGCAGCCAGATGCTGCTCACTGCAACCCCGGCCGCCGTGGTGCTGATCCACTGGCGCGGCACCACCCTGTTACGGCGAGGCCTGCTCCAGAGCGAAGCCTTCGTCCCTGGAGCGATCTGCGAGCGCAGCCGCCGCAGCGGCAAGGCCGTGTCGCTGGTGAATCTCAAGTTGTACCCCGGCAGGGCCGAATTCGAACCCCTTCTGGCTGGTGTGCCATCGGTGCTGGTACAGCCGATCGGTGATCAGGGCTGGATCCTGCTGGGGGGCTGGTCACCCCGCTGTTTCAGCCGCAGCGACCTCGCCTGGACCGAGGGCTGGGCCCGCAAACTCAAAGACGAATTGGCTCCGGTTCGCGTTTCGTCGTCTGTCCCGACCCCTTCGGAATCGTCAGCTGCGTCTGCACCCGGGCACCAGGAGTCGTGAACACCGCCAGCCCCTTGGAACCCATGCGACCCCGCAGCTTCTGGCTGCGGGTGATCTGGTCGTTGGCCTTGCGCCGCAGCACCACGTTTCCATCGGCCTCGATCACCTGGGTCTTCCAGTTCCACTGACACCGCTGGGCACGCAACGAATCACCGGGCTGATCCAGCTGGCAACCCCTCGGAATCGTGGCCAGCTCCTTATCGAGCTGCACCTCCAGAGCTTCACCGCGCACCTGCAGATCGCCGAACTGGCCCTCCATCGGCAGGTCCGTGCTGGCGATCTGCTTCTCGAGATCGAGCAGGGTGGCCTGGGCCCGCAGGCGGGATTTGTTGGTTGGGTCCTCGAACAGCACGGGAGCCTGCAAGCGCAGCACCTGCTGGATCGTGTTGCCCTCCAGGGCAGGGGATGTGAGGGTCTGAACCACTCCTGGCTTGAGGATGCGGGTGCCCCGCAGGGGGCCGATGGCGATCAGGCGGCCGCTGCCCGGGTACCAGTCGGCTGTGGTGGCGCGGATGATCACATCCGGCCTGCGTTTCGGTGTGGCAAGAGCGGGGATGGCGTAAGCGAGTTCAGAGGCTGATGGCTTTGCCTTGCTGCCGTCCTTGCCATTGCTGGTAGCG
Organism: Synechococcus sp. CCY9201; assembly: GCF_034931105.1. NCBI lineage: Bacteria > Bacillati > Cyanobacteriota > Cyanophyceae > Synechococcales > Synechococcaceae > Synechococcus > Synechococcus sp. CCY9201. The sequence goes on from NZ_JAYGIC010000127.1 coordinate 17,263, forward strand.
GTGGCTTTGTCATCAGCTCTCGGTGGCACTCGCCTGTCTTCGCTCTTGCCTGCGCCGTTCCCATCGCCCTTGGCAGCCTTGGTCCAGCGCTGCAGCTCAGGCTGACCACGCAACTCAAGCTTGTCCTGGTCAATCAGGAAGCGGGCCCTCTGGGCCACCAGGCGGGTTTCCTGGTTGGTGGCGCTGGGACGCAGATCGATCTCCATCAGCTGCTCGGAAGGAATCCAGCGCACCCGTTCGCCCTCGATCAGCACCGGCTGACTGCCAAGGCGCTGGATCCGGACCCCCCCTTCCAGCTGAATCACCTGGCCATCGTTGAGCACGGTGCCGCTGGTGGCCTCAATCCGATAGAGCGGCTTGCCCTTCGCATAGATGAGGCCGTGCGGCGAGCGCGCCCGTGCGATGCGGCGATTGAGGTCGTAACGGGCCTCAGGACTTCTGAGCTCCCAGGCGGGACGGCCCTTGGGATCCTGCTGGCGCAGATCCAGGGAACGGAACACGAAGGGCAGGGGATCCTCGGCCTGCTCCGGCAGGTTCGGAGCGCAGCCGACCAGCAGGGCAGGCAGAAAGAGAAGCGCAAACCAGCCGGGGCGGGGCCCCCGGCGGGGAAGGCGGAGGGGTGGGGAGCTCACAGGGGGGAGTCCAACTCCAGTCGACCCATCACGGGGGAAGGTTCGGGCAGTTCCAGACCCGGCTGCAGACGGCCCCATTGCTGGGCGACCTGCCAGGCCGTCGGTGTCGCGGCAGTGGACGCAGCTTCAAGCGATAGGGCTACAGGCGAGGGCAAAGTCTCAGTGCCGGATTCAAAAGGCTCCTGGCCGAGTTGCTCCAGCATGCGATCCGACAGCTCCGGCAGCAGAGGCGCCAGCAGGACCCCCACCCAGCGGGTGGCCTCGAGCACGGCATAGAGATCGGCCGCCACCACCTCGCCCTGGCCCTCCTGCTTCATGCGGCTCCAGGGAGCCCGCTCATTGAGGAAACCGTTGGCCGCGATGGCCAGGCCCAGCACGGCCTCAGCTGCCGTCCGGAAATCCAGAGCCTCCAGAGCGGCCGCGCTGCGATCGGCCGCGTCCTGCGCGGCCAGCGCCAGGGGATGGGCTGGATCTTCCCCCGCTCCGGCTGGAGGCACGCCCCCGTCGAACCAACGCCGCGCCATCGAGGAGGTGCGGTTGAGCAGGTTGCCGATCGTGTTGGCGAGATCGTTGTTCACCAGATCACTGAAGCGCTGCTGCTGGAAGTCACCGTCGTCGCCGAAGGGGATATCGCGCAGCAGGTACCACCGCACCGCATCACGGCCGCACCGCTCCAGCAACACCACCGGATCGAGCACATTGCCGAGCGACTTGCCCATCTTCTGGCCCTCACGGGTGAGAAAGCCGTGGCCGAACACCCGTTCCGGCAGCGGCAATCCGGCCGACAACAGCATCGCCGGCCAGTAGACAGCATGGAAACGCAGGATGTCCTTGCCGATCACGTGCAGTTGCGCCGGCCAGCCACGTTGGAGGATCTGGTCCAGCACCACCGGTTCGTCCGGTTCGAGCAGGGCGGTGAGGTAGCCAAGCAAGGCGTCGAACCATACATAGAAGGTGTGGCCTGGGTGACCGGGCACTGGAATGCCCCAGGGCAGATCGATGCGGGAGATCGAAAAATCGCGCAGCCCCTGGACCACGAAATTCTCCACCTCCCGGCGGCGGCTGGCTGGCTGGATGAAGCCCGGTCGAGCAATCAGCTCCTCGATCTGTGCCTGATAGCGCGACAGACGGAAGAACAGGTTGACCTCATCGCGCCATTCCAGGGGGCGCTGATGAATGGAACACTCGGGATCCTCGGCGCCGGGGGCGTCATCCTTGAATTCCTCGCAGGCGACGCAATACCAACCCTGCTGGCGTCCCTCCACCACATCACCGCTGGCCTCCACCCGCGCGAAGAACTGCTCAACCAGCTGACGATGGCGGGGATCGGTGGTGCGAATCAAGCGATCGTTGCTGATCTGCCAGCGCGACCACAGATCCCGATAGGACGCACTGACGCTGTCGCAATGGGCCTGGGGGGTGAGGCCCGCCGCCTCGGCAGTGCGCTGAATCTTCTGGCCGTGCTCGTCGCAGCCGGTGATGAAGTGCACCTGATCACCGCACAGACGACGATGACGGGCGATGGCATCACAGGCCAGGGTGGTGTAGGTGCTGCCCAGGTGCGCCCGGTCGTTGACGTAATAGAGCGGAGTTGTGAGGGTGTAGGACATCGGCCGGAGGCGGGTGGCGGGGGACCGGAGTGGCGGGAGATTGGTTCTCGCTGCGCCGCCCTCTCAGACCTGCGCCCGCGGCCCTGCGTCGGGGCCGGATCCTACCGAGAGCACCGGGACGGTTCCGGACCAGGATCCACTCTCCTCTCTCTCCCCATTCCCCTTCGCCTGCCATGCCGGAAGGAACCGAGACCACCGGGCTGTGCAGCCTCGATGCCGGGCTCAGCCCGGCCTGCCGGCACATCTGGCTCGGGGCGCTGCACCAGCTCGCCCTGGCGGATGGAGATTTCTCCGAGGAGGAGCAGCACCTGCTCATCCATGAGCTCAAGGCAGAACTGCCCGACGACTCCTGGGACGGCATCCAGCAACCCGGTGACGGCGCCCTGGTGCATCGCTTCGGTGTGGGCACGGAGCTGGCCGAGCAGTTCCTGCGCAGCGCCGTGATGGTGGCCCTGGCCGATGGCCACATCAGCGAGGTGGAGCTGGACCTGTTGCGGCGCTGGAGCCGCGAGCTGCAGGTGGCTGAGGCGGTGGTGGCCCAGCTGAGCGTGGACGCCTGCGGCGTGCCCCATCCCCAGGCCCTCAACGGCCTGCGCCAGTGGCTCGATGGCATCCAGCCGAATGATCCGGCGGTGGCACGCTTTCTGGTGAAGCTGATCCCGGCCCAGTGCCCCTTCGAGCGGGACGTGGTGCTCTTTGGCCGCAAGCTGGTGCACATCCCGCCGATGTGCAAGATCAACCCCCTCTACGACCAGCTGGTGGCCCTGCGCTTCCGTTGCCTCTGCCGCCTCGAGGAGTCGGATGGCACTGATGCCACCTGATCTCAACGCCGGCCTTACCCCCCAGGTGCTGGTCTGGGGCGGCGGCAGCGGCGGCGTCGCCGCCGCCCTCCAGGCAGCCCGCAGCGGCGCCGACACCCTGCTGCTCACCCCCGCCTCCTGGCTGGGCGGCATGCTCAGCGCAGCCGGCGTCTGTGCCCCGGATGGCAATGAACTCTCTCCGTGGCAGAGCGGCCTCTGGGGTGCCCTGCTGCGGGCCCTGGAACACCGCGAGCCCAGCGGCCTGGATCACAACTGGGTGAGCTGTTTCGGGTTCCGGCCGCGAACGGCCGAGACGATCCTGCAGGAGTGGGTGGCGGCGGAGCCGCGGTTGCGCTGGTGGCCCGGCTGTCGCCTGCTCGACGTGCGCCGCCAGGGCGATCGGATCAGCGCTGTACGCGTCCAGGTCGGCCCTGAGGGCGGAACGAACCAGGGCGAGCGCCCATGGATCGAGCCGCAGCTGGTGATCGACGGCAGCGACCGCGGTGATCTGTTTCCCCTGGCAGAGGCCCCCTTCCGGCTGGGCTGGGAAGCCGCCGAAGACCATGGCGAACCCAGTGCCCCCAGCCGGGAGCGGTTGACCGGCGATCCGTTCTTTCGCCGCCAGCCGGTGCAGTCGCCCACCTGGGTGGTGATGGGCCAGCTGGATAAGGAGCGGTTGCCGGCCCCCGCAGAGCCGCCTGACCTGGCGGAACCCTTCCAGCAGGCCTGCAGCCGCTTTGGCCTGGAGCGCACCCTCACCTATGGCCGCCTGCCCGGCGGGTTGGTGATGCTCAACTGGCCGCTCTGTGGCAACGACTGGCACGAGGGGCTGGAGCGGGCCTTTTCGGGCGATGCCCTCCAGGACAACGCGCTGGAGCGGGCCATGCAGGCCCACAGCCTGGCCTTCCTGGCAACCCTCGAACAGGCCTGCGAGGGGGCCCTGGTGGCCGGCGATGCCTTTCCGGGGGCCCTGGCCCTGATGCCCTACTGGCGCGAAGGGCGCCGGCTGGTGGGCCGGGATCTGGTGCTGGAGCAGCACCTGCTGCCCCAGGGGGAGGGAGCCTCGATCGCGGCCCTGCCGCTGGAGGCCAGCGGCGCGATTGCAGCGATTGCGGTGGGGAACTACGCCAATGACCACCACTACCCGGGCGGTGACTGGCCCCTTGCGCCCAAGAGCTGCCGCTGGGGCGGCCGCTGGAGCGGCACGCCCTTCGCGCTTCCCTACGGCGCCCTGGTCAGCGCGACGGTGAGCAACCTGCTCGCCGCCGACAAGTGCCTCAGCGTCAGCCACATGGCCAACGGCGCAACCCGGCTGCAGCCGCTTGTGCTCAACATCGGCCAGGCCGCCGGACTGGCTGCCGCGCTCTGCCTGCGCCACGGTTGTACGCCAGCCGAGCTGCCGGTGCGAACACTGCAGGAGGCCCTGATCGACGACCGCCTGGCCCCAGCCAGCCCCGTGCCCCTGTGGGACACCCCCTGGCACCATCCGCAGCGGCGGAAGAGGCAGAAGCAGGTGCTCGATGATCCCTCGCTGCTCTCGCCTACAGGAACCTGGATGGGCCCGGCGCAGCCCGGCCACCAGCCACCGGCCTCACCTCACGAGCGGCTCTGGCAGGGAGAGCTGCGGCCCGATGGCCAGGGAGGTTACCGGCTGCGCGTATCCACCCCAAGCCAGGCCGAGGCTGGCCGCGACTGGCCGCTGATCACTCTGGAGCCGGAGCTGCACCAGTGGCTGCTGCAGCTCGATGGCCCGCGGTCGGTGCGGCTGATTGCCCATGCCAACCCCTGGGGCCCCTGGCTGCGGGCCTCACGCCTGGCCGACTGAGGCCCGGCCCTGCAGCCGCAGCTGATCCCGCAGGGGATCCACCTCCAGCACCCGAAGCAGCACCGGGGCGCCCGGTTCGCTGCTCTCTGGGCATTCCGCCACCAGATCCATGGCCAGATCTTCGACATGCACCAGGGCCAGTCGCTCGTGGGGGCGTAACCAGCGCAGAAAAACCCCGGGCCACTGGTCACGCTGATGGGCTGCGAACCACACCTGTTGCCAATGGCGTTGGTCCTCGCGGCTGATCTGGATGCCCTGCTTGACCGGGTCCTCCAGTTCGCTCAGCAACGCCGCCACGTCCTCCTCCGGCAATGGCGCCTGATCCGACAGAGCGGCCTGCAGCTGACGCTGGACGAGCAGATCGCCGTAGCGACGGATCGGCGAGGTGGCCTGCGCGTATCCCTCCAGAGCGAGGCTGAAGTGCAGAGCCGGTTGGGTACCGGTGTGACTGCGACTGAGGCAGCGCTTGATGGCGGCGTGGCGCACCGGCCCCGGTGGCAACGCCTCAAGCTCGGCCGGCGACGGCAGCTCAGTCGGAAGCTGGCTGCGGTAGGGGAGTGCCAGACCCTCCCGGCGACCGAACTCGGCCACCACGGCCCCCGCCAGGATCATCGCTTCGGCCACCAGCAGCCGCGATGGACCCGGCTCGACGATCTCCAGCACCGGCTCGTCGCCGGCGGCGCGGATGCGGCCTTCGGGTTGATCCATCATCAGGGCGCCATGCTGCTGGCGCCAGCCACGCCGGCGCAGCAGCAGCTGGTGCAGGCAAAGCAGATCAGCCTCCTGCGGCGGCGCCAGTTCGATCAGCTCGTCGGCGTCGGCGTAGGAGAGGCGATAGGTGGGTTGAACCCAGCTGCGCTGCAGGCCGAAGTCGGCCACGGCCCCGGTGGCATCGAGCTCCACCCAGAGACTCCAGGCCGCACAGCGACGGCCCTGCACCAGGCTGAAGGGACCGGTGGAGAGGCACTCCGGAAACATCGGCAGGGTTCCCCCCGCCAGGTAGAGGCTGCTGGCCCGGCGTCGGGCTTCGAGGTCGAGCGCTGAACCCGCCGGCACCAGTCGACCCGGATCGGCCACATGAATCCAGAGGCGCTGCACACCACCCGGCAAGGTCTCGAGCGAGAGGCCGTCGTCAATGTCGCGGGTGTCGGCATCGTCGATCGTCACCATCCGGAGCCCGGTGAGATCCCGCCGCTGCTCATCGCCGGGCTGGGGCTGATCCGCCTGGGCGACAAGCTCTTCGGCCTCCGTCAGGAGTTCGTCGGAGAAGCCGTGCTGCCAGTGGCTGCGAGCCAGGGAAGGCAGGTGGTGCGGCTGCCAGAGACCCAGGTCCACCATCAGGTGGCGGATCGCTCCAGTCTCGGCAGGGCAGTGGGCCACCTGCAGCGCCTGGCGCAGCTCCAGCGGCAGGGGGTCGGTGCTGTCGCCCCCGGCCCAGAGCATCAGCAGCTCCAGATCGCGGCGATGCTCGGGATCGAGAGTTGTGGGATCCAGAGGCTGGCGCCGCCGCAGGGCCTCATGCCAGCGGCGGCGGCGCTCCAGCACCAGGCGTTCACGACGCCGGTCGCGCCGCAGGCGCCGCAGCTCATCCACCGGCCGGGGTTCCACAACCCCGTGTCGCCAGCGGAACAGCAGCTGGTCGCCTTCCAGCCAGAGCCAGCAGGCGGCGAGCAGGGCGGGGTTGGCCCCATCGCCGAGCAGGGAAGCGAAATCCGAGAGTGGCTGGGGCTGCCCGTCTTCCACCAGAAGGTGCCAGGCCTCGCCAAGCTGCCGTCGGGACGGCAAAGCCTCGGCCACAACCTCTGCGGAGAGGTTCCATGGCGAAGCTCCCAGACCCGCAGGAACATCAGCTCCTGAAGGCAGGGGGATCAGCAGGGTGATCTGACGCAGCGGCAACTGCTGCGGTCGGGCCAGAAAACCGGCCAGGACCTTGGCCTTGCCAGACTGCAGACCCCGAACCAGGGCCAGCTGGGGCCCCTTGTCCGTGCTTAGTCCGACCAGATCGCCGGGTTGGAGGGTCTGGGAAGCCAGAGGGATCAGCCCTCGGGATTCACAAAGGGAAGCAGGGCCACGATGCGGGCACGCTTGACGGCGTTGGTGAGATCGCGCTGCTGCTTGGCGGTGAGGCCCGTCAGACGGCGGGGCAGGATCTTGCCACGCTCAGTGATGAATTTCTTGAGCAGATCGACATCCTTGTAGTCGATCGGGTCGCCCGGCTTGATCGGGGAGAGACGCTTCTTGAAAAAGGAACTGGCCATCGAAAAGAAAGAGAAGACGAAAAAACTGCGGCTGCAACGGCAACCCCTGAGCTCAGGCCCGCAGGCAGGAGCGGCTGGAAATCAGGATGAGGCGGAAGCAGACCACTGCTTCCGCCCGGACCTCACTTGATTTCCTTGTGGTTGGTGGAGGCGTTGCAGTGGGGGCAGAACTTCTTCAGCTCCAGCCGTTCGGTGGTGTTGCGGCGGTTCTTCTGGGTGGTGTAGCGGGACACACCAGGAGACCGCTTGGCGGGGTTGGACCGGCATTCGGTGCACTCGAGAGTGATCACGATCCGGACGCCCTTGTTTTTGGCCATAAAGGACGTTGCGCCGCGTGTGCGATGCGAAGTGACAAACGAAGACTTTACCGTGTGATGGTTCCCTACCCCTCCGCTCCCTAGGATCGACGGCCGTTGATGGACTGAATGGATGCGGGTCTCGCTCCAGTGGTTGAAGGAGCTCGTGACCTGCGAGCCGGACGATCTGCAGCCACAGCTCCTGGCTGAGCGGCTGTCGGTCGCCGGGTTCGAAGTCGAGGAGATTCATGACCTGGCGGCCCAGGCCTCTGGGGTGGTCGTGGGGCTCGTCGCGGATCGCCAGCCCCATCCGGATGCCACCAAACTGAGCGTCTGCCGGGTCGATGTCGGCAGCGCAGAACCGTTGCAGATTGTCTGTGGCGCCGCCAATGTCCGCGCTGGCATCCACGTGCCGGTGGCCCTGGTGGGTACCACCCTGCCGGCGGTGGATCTGACGATCAAGCCAGCCGAACTGCGGGGTGTGGCCAGCAGCGGCATGATCTGCTCCCTGCGGGAACTCGGCCTGCCCGACGCCAGCGACGGGATTGCCGTTCTGGATGATCTGCTCGCGTCCGTACCCCTGCCGGGCCAACCTGTGGGGCCGCATCTGGGCCTCGACGATCAGGTGCTGGAGCTGGCGATCACCGCCAACCGGCCGGATGGTCTGTCGATGCAGGGCATTGCCCGTGAAGTGGCGGCTCTGTTGGAGGCCTCCACCAGCCTGCCCCCAGCCGCGCCCGCGATCGAAGCCGCACCCCTGGCGATCGATGCAGCCTCGAGGCTGGCGATCGAAGCCGGTGGACTGTTCAGCGTCACGGCCCTGAAGGGCGTGCGTGTGGCGCCGTCACCCCAGTGGCTGCAGCAGCGTCTGGAGCGTGCCGGCATTCGACCGATCAACACGGTGGTGGACATCACCAACCTGGTGATGCTGGAAACCGGTCAACCCCTGCATGCCTTCGACAGCGATCGCCTGGCGCACAAGACCGCTGGCCAGGCCGAACCGGCAGCCCTGGGGTTGCGGCAGGCCCGCAGCGGGGAGTCGTTCACCAGCCTCGATGGCGAGTCGCGGACCCTGGATGAGGAAGCCCTGGTGGTCACCTACGCCGATCAGGCGATTGCCCTGGCCGGCGTGATCGGCGGCCTTGAGGAGGCGGTTCAGAACGACACCACATCCCTGTGGCTGGAAGCCGCCGTGTTTGCGCCCCAGGCCGTGCGGCGGTCGGCCCGTAGCCAGGGTCTGCGCACCGAGGCCAGCCTGCGCTTTGAGAAGGGTCTGCCGCGGGAAGCCACCCTGGCGGCCGCGGATCGGGCCGTGCAGCTGCTGATCGAGCTGGCCGGCGCCGAACTGGAGGGCCGTTGGCTGCATCAGCGGCCCCAGGAGCCGGTTCAGCCCCTGAGGCTGCGCCGCGAAGCCCTGCACAACCTGCTCGGGCCGGTGGTGGTGGACGGCGAAGAAGAGGATCTCGAGGAGGGGCGCATCGCGGCCACCCTCACGGCCCTGGGCTGCGTGCTGAAGGACAGCGACGATGGCTGGAGTGTGGTCGTCCCCCCCTCGCGCCGCATGGACCTGCAGCGGGAAGTGGATCTGATCGAGGAGGTGGCCCGCCTGGTGGGCTACGACCAGTTCGCCTGCCATCTGCCCGACCCCCTGCTCCCCGGCGGCCTCGAACCTGCCCAGCTGGCCGAGCGCCGGTTGCGCCGCGCCCTCTGCGCGGCTGGTCTGCAGGAAACCTGCAGCCTCTCGCTGGTGCCCCAGGCTGCCGGGCGGCTGCCACTGGCCAACCCCCTGCTGGCGGATTACGGCCATCTGCGCGACAACCTGCACGAAGAATTGCTCCAGGCGGCCCGCCGCAACCTCCAGGCCTCCCAAAACGGCTTCTGGGCCTTCGAGATCGGCCAGGTCTTCGATGCCGATGGTGTCGAACGGCAGCAGCTGGTGGGGGTGCTGGCCGGCGAACGCCGCGCCGAGCGCTGGACCAGCAGCGGCAAACCCCAGCCGCCTGGCTACTTCCAGGCCCGGGGCGTCTTGCAGGCGGCGCTGCAGACCCTGAAGCTGCCCGTGGACGATCGCCCGCTCACCGATCAGCCCCTGCTGCATCCCGGTCGTGCTGCCACGCTGCTGGTCGAGGGCCGGCCGGCCGGCTGGTTCGGCCAGCTGCATCCCGAGCAGGCCGACCAACACGACCTGCCGGAGGCCACCTACCTGTTCACCCTGGCCCTGGAGCCGCTGCTCTGCGCCGCCACACGCCGCAACCGCTGGCAACCCGCCTTCGCTCCCTTCGCCACAGTGCCGGCCTCCGAGCGGGATCTGGCCCTGGTGGTGCCGCAGGCCACCCGGGCGGCCGACCTGCTCAGCACCATCCGCAAGGCGGGCAAGCCCCTGCTGGAGCAGGCGGAGCTGGTGGATCGCTATGAGGGCACGCAGCTGGGGGATGGCCAGTGCAGCCAGGCCTTCCGGCTGCGCTACCGCGATCCGAAGCGCACCCTCACCGACGATCAGGTGGATGGGGCCCAGGCGAAGATCCGTGCGGCGCTCGAAAAGCAGTTCGGGGCCCAGCTGCGCAGCTGAGCCTGCGTTCACCGCCTGGGCATCGCTGAGCTCAGGCGCAGCGCTCCAGCACCACCAGGGTTTCCACGTGGCTGGTGTTGGGGAAAAAATCGAGGGGTTGCACGCTCAGCAGCCGGAACCGTGCAGCTTCCGGCTCGGCCAAGGCTTCTGCCCCGGTCCCAGCGTCAGCATTGGCCTCAGCGTCGGCACTGGCCTCAGCGCCGACGGATGGATCCGTTTGAGGAGCCTGCCTGGTGCCGCAGAGGCGACCGAGATCCCGGGCCAGGGTGCCTGGGTCGCAGCTGAGATAGAGCAGCAGCGGTGGGGGGGAGTTCAGGATGGCCTCCAGCACCGGCGGCTCCAGCCCCTTGCGGGGCGGATCGAGCAACAGGGCGCCAGCGCCGGGTAGTGAATGGGCCAGAGCCTCGGCCACATCCGAGTTGCTGAAGCGTGCCAAGGCGCTCAGACCATTGGATTCAGCATTGCGGCGGGCCAGTTGGACCGAAGCCAGGTGTGCCTCGATGCCCTCGACCCGATAGCCGGCGGCCGCGATCGGAAGGGTGTAGGTGCCGATGCCGCAGTAGGCATCGATCACGGAGCGGCTCGTGCCAGCGGCTTTCAGTGCAGCCAGAAGCAGGGGCACGACCCGCTCGGCCTGCACCGTGTTCACCTGAAAGAAGGTGTCGGCGGCAATGCGATAGCGCAGGCCAGCAAAGCGTTCCTCCAGCCAGTCCCGCCCGCAGAGCGTGCGGGTCTCATGGCCCATCAGCTTGTTGTTGGGCTCCGGCTGGAGATTGAGCGACACCCCCACCACCTCGGGCCAGCGATCCATCCAGCTGCTGGCCAGCGCATCGAGGCCCGGCAGGTTGTCGTTGCTGGCGATGAGGGTGATCAGCACATCGCCGGTGTGGTGGCCCACCCGCAGAGCCAGATGGCGAAGACCACCACCGCTGCGGCCATGGCGATCCACCGGCCAGGCGGCTTCCTCCAGATCCTCCTTCAACGGTTCGATCAGCCGATCCAGCCGGGCGTCCAGCACCGGGCAGTGGTTCATGTTGACGATCTGATGGGAGCCGCGTCGGTAGAACCCGGCCCGCAGCCGCAGCTCGTCAGTGAGCTCCAACGGAATCACGGCGCGGTTGCGGTAGCCGAGCGGAGACTCCGCTGCCAGCAAGGGCAGGGGCGGCAGGTCCGTTCCGCCGAGGCGCCGCAGCACCTCGCCCACCATCCCCTGCTTCCAGGACACCTGGGCGGCATCGCTGCAATGCTGCAGGCTGCAGCCGCCACAATTGTCCGAAAGGATGCAGGGGGGCTGGCGCCGGTCGGGGGACGGGCGTTCGATCCCCTTGAGTTCCGCCACCAGGTGGCGCCGGGCCTGGTGCACCACCCGCACGCGGACAAGCTCGCCGGGCAGGGCGTCGGCCACGAAGACCACCTGATCCCCCACACGGCCCACGCCCTGGCCATCGCGACCCAGATCGGCGATCTCCACCGAGAGCAGAGACCCCACTGCCACGCGGGCCCGGGTCTGATGGTCCCTGGATTTCGACACGGGCGGGAGGCAGACACTGGCCTTGATCATCGGCCCCTGGGCAGACCAGGTTGCAAAGGGGCGTAACACGTTCGGCTCAGGAGGCGATCCGGAGACGAGATCTCGATAAGGTGGTGCGTGCACGTGGCAGCAGAAATGAGCGTCGTTCGGGATCTGATCCTCCAGGCCGATGATCAGCTTCGTTATCCCACCGGCGGCGAGCTGCGCTCGATGGTGGACTTCCTCACCGGAGGCAGCCAACGGCTGTCGATCGTGAAGGTGCTCACCGACAACGAGAAAAAAATCATCGATGAGGCAGCCAAACAGCTGTTCTCCCGCAAGCCCGATTACGTGGCCCCGGGTGGCAACGCCTATGGCCAGAAGCAGCGTGCCCAGTGCCTGAGGGATTACAGCTGGTACCTCAGGCTGGTCACCTATGGCGTTCTGGCTGGCAGCACCGAGCAGATCCAGAAGATCGGCCTGGAGGGTGCCCGCGAGATGTACAACAGCCTCGGTGTTCCCATGCCCGGTATGGTCGAAGCCATGCGCACCCTCCGGGAAGCCGCCCTATCGCTGCTGAGCACTGAGCAAGCGGCTACGGCTGGTCCCTACTTTGACTTTCTGATTCAGGGCATGCAGACCACCACCTGAAGCACCTGACGGACACACGTCTTCCGCCGCGTCTCCTACAGGCGCGGCTTTTTCATGCTCTCTCGATCGGGTGACTGCTCAAGGGGCTTCCCAGGATGAGCACATCAGGAAGCATCGGCAGGTGATTCGCCAGGAGCACCAGCGTCTCAGCTATCCCGACCAAGTCGCCATATTGGTCTGAACAAGAGACACAGCCTGGATGTGTGAGCAGGCTCTGCCGTACAGCCGTCAACGACCGACATCGAGGCAACGTTCCCGATCCGAGCAAGCCGGCAGAACTGGATGCCGCACGTTCGGCATCCGCACGTTTGGCATCCGCACGTTTGACATCCGGACCCGACGCACGAGTCTCATTATGGACCATAGACAAGACCCGTAGGCGTCTCATTCGAGATAGACAGGAAAAGAATGGCCTGATTTCGACCTGGCCCCGCAGGGGTGCCGGAGACCCCCTGCGGGCGCACACGACAACAAGGTCCTGGGGAGGCGAAATCCGAACCGATCACCAGTCCGCCATCACCCGCTCTCCGAATGCGTACCTGCTTCAAAAGCAGGTACGCAGACTCCCAGAGCACAGTTCCTGACTTGGCTTTCAAGCAGTCAATCAAGACTTGGACAGTCTGTTCACACCCCACTGGACACAGTGGGCGGCGCGTGGGCACGGGCACGCCATCCAGACGGACCCGGAGGTCATCTCCCAGACAATGGTGGCTCCAGCAGGGTCTTCAAGCCCCAAGCACCAAGTATCAGCCCGAAGCACAGCCCTGCATCCAGAGCGGCTCGCCTCACCTCTGCATCCCAAGACAGACAAATGGCAGCTGGATTCCACGATTTTTCTGAATGTCGTGATCAGAATCAGATGAAGAAGCCAATGGAGTTCGCATAAGAATCGATCCAACCCTGCGGAGTCACGATCCAGCTGCAAAGGACCGAGCAAAGGTCAAGCGAACCACTCAGCCATTCCGAGGAAGAACGAAAACCCATCCCTTCGCAGTAGTCTCACGAGGCCCATTCAAGACTTTGAATCAGTCCTGGTATGGGACCCAGTTGAGAAGGTCTAGGCGCATGGTCCCCGACTGAGTCCCATGGCTGGTCTCGTCCGGCTTCTCAGGCGAGATGCATGGACAATGCCCGCAACTCCCTCCCCTTAACACCGGCCGATGGTCAACACATCCGGCCCTGAAGGCCCGCCGGGCTCACGAGATCGCATTTCAACCTCTCGCTATCGACACGACATTGGACACACATCGGGACAGCCTCAAGACGAACGAGAACCCATGGTCCACGCAACAGGTCCCTGCAGCGGGTCGCTGCAATCGGTCATCCAGCAGACTGTGCGATCAGCGCTGACGCGAGGTCTTGGCTTGATCCACTCAGCCAGAGCAGCGTTCTCAGCTGGATCCGCGGTAGAGCTCCTTGAGCATGTGATAGGCCTCATTGAGACGTCGCATCACATCCACGGAGCCGCCTGAATCGGGATGATGGAGCACAGCCATCTCGCGGTAAGACTCCCGGATCTGGCGGAGGCTGAGCTGATGACCCGGTGCTGTTGGCAATTGCAGCAGCTTGAGGGCGCCATGGAGGGTCATCGTGTGCTCCAGGGTGAGGAATGAAGTCCCGGGGCGGCGCCTGCGAAACCGATGCACAAAACGTCGAATCAACGTCGGAAGGCGTAGCTCCAGGGTGGCGGCACTGAAAGGGTCTTCCAGCAGCCCCGCCATCACCATCACCCGCTCAAAACTGGCAGGACCCGCCTCCCAGCTGGGGACAAAGCACCGTACCAATGCACTGGCCAGGGACCAGGTGAACGCCCGTCCCTCGCTCTGGTCGGCGTGCGGCCAGATGTCCTGAGCCAACCAGACCATGGCGGCTTCGAGCACGGCCTCATTGGGTTCGCTGCCGTAAAGATCACTCCAGTGCTGGGCAGCTGCCGTGAGGGCCCGCTGAATGGATGCCGCCGGCACCGTCGGCAGGGAATCATCCGTCTGGATCGAGCCAGGCCGGACCCGCAGACTACGCCGCAGGCGATCGGAGCGGCGCTGAACGAAGCCCGGCAGATCGATACCGCCAGGGCTGCCCCCACTGGACGGTGGAGGAACCTCCGACGGGGCACGGGGCGATGCGATCGGATCTCCAGTGGCTCGCAGAGCCACCTGCCTGCGGGGCACCAGCACCAGGGAGCCGCGCTCGTCGAGGGCGGTGCTGAACTCCTCGTCCTCCGGATCCTCAGGCGCATCCTCTTCTGCAACCAGGTCCTGCGCAGAGTGCCTGCTCCCATCCAGGATCTCTGGCTCCGGTGTCGGCATTCCTGGGGCAGGAAGCGGCGAGCCAAGCCCAGCCGTGGTCCAGTCGCTCGCCTCATCAGCGGCGCTCCCCAGGTCCTCTGGCGGAGACTGCATCGTCTCGGTGGCAGTCACGTCCGACCCCACGGTGTCTCTGGGGACTGCCTCCGGGGAGACAGTCCTCACTGGCCAACTCCCGCTGGAGAGTTCCACGACCTCCAGCGTCTCTTCCGGAAGGTCATCCTCGAAGAGACCCTGCAGCAGCCGCACCAGGATGTCGCCCCGGCTGCGTAGACCCCATTCCCCCCGCAGACTGTCGATCTGGGCGACCAGTTCAACCGGCAGTTCCAGACTGATCCTGCGCCGCTCTCTCTGGGCCGAGTCCACTACTGGTTCCACCGACGATGTGATTCGCTCAGCGGCCCACAAGGCCGCGCATGATGTCTTGCTGAGCCTCCACAGCGTCCCGGTAGCGCTCAATCAACGACTGACTGACCCTGACCGGTGGAAGGACCACGGGGACCTGTGTGGCAGCGGCTGCCGACCGTGACGGACTGACGGAATGGTTGATCGGGGGAAGGGGCGGGGTCGGCGGCTCCCAGCGATGAGGTCCGGGAGTCACGAGCGGGCGGGGCTGAGCCACAGCTGGTCGAGGCACCTGAGGACCGGCTGGTTGGACCGCCGGCGCAGGAACCAGGGCGGGGCCATTGTTGGCGACCGCAGGCGGAACAGCAGGTGGCGGAGCATTCGGACGGGTCACCGATGAACGAGCCAGCTCCAGTTGTCGCTCCCGCTCCTGCACAAGGGCCAACTGGGAGCTGGGCACAACGCTGAGAAGGTGGCCAGGGGTCGCATCGGCTGGGTAAACCAAGCTCACCCGCACGGTATTGACCACCCCAGGCTGCAATTGCAGGGAGGTGAGCGAGAGGCTCTGACCAGAACGCATGCCGACGTGCATTTCCTGCAGACCTTCGGGAGTCGTGACCTGCAGAGAGCCTCGGAAAGCGGTGAAATGTCGGCCACCACTGGGAGACGGATGGCTCATCACCAGCTCATACGGTCCATTGCCGGTGAGCTGTAGATCGACGTCGAAGCGAACGCCATAGGTGCCCACATTGTCAAGCGACGAATCGATCATGCGGGTCGCCAAGGCATTCACCTGCACGTCGCTGGTCCCGAAGTGATGGCGGAATGTGCTGGTCAACGGCACGTGAAGAGGTCCCTGGCTGCCTAGGTCATGACGAATGCTGGCCTTGTAGGCATCGCCAAGGGCCACGCCCCCCACCCGGGAAAAAATCTGGCGGTTCTGGATGTCGGCGATGCGACTGAGATAGACCCGACCCGGAGCCAGACGCCCCTGATCGAGCACCGCCAGGATGTCTCGATCACTGGTGGGGTCCTTCGCCGCCACCACAGCCACCTGGAAGGGACCATCGCTGTGACCTCGCAGCAGGGCATTGGCAATCCCAAGGGCCGGAAGGGCCGTGTTGAACAGCACGACCCGGCTGCGAGCAGGAATGGTGATCTCATCGGTGAGATTTCGATCCAGGCGACCCCGCAGCATCTGAACCGCCGTGGCATCTCCAGGACCCGTGTTCCATGGCCTGGGGCCCAAAGGCTTCACCCCCATCAGATTGTTGGCCAGATAAGGCGCTTCGAAACTGTTGCGGACCGCACCGTTCTTGAAGCGGATGTGAACGGGCCGCACACCGGGATTGATCAGGATCGCCGCCAGGGTGAGCTGGGCGCGGCGATCCTGCGGAGAAATGCTCTTGCGGTTGGGGGGGAAATACTTGTGATGCAGGTGCAGGCCGAAGTCTCCGTTGAAGGTGAATTCAGAATTGCGGAGGGCTTGGCCCGTCTCCGCAGCGATTGAGCTGCCGGGAGTGGTGGTGATCAAGATGCCGGGCCCCTCCACCTCCTCCGGCTGGTTGGAGTGGAGCACGGGCACGTTGTTGAAGGTGCCGTTGAGTGGGCGTGCCTGCTGACCAGCCATCAACGCCACATAGGCCGAAGCAGCCGGAGCCTGCAGGACCAGCGCCGAACCAAGCAGGACAGCCGAAACGGCTGGCAGGACTGAAACCAGCTGCATAGAACCAGCGGGACCGACCTCTTTCAAACTGTGTCTTGCGACTGGCAACGGCACATGATCTGTGATTTTCTTCGCAGTTGGGGGCGAGGCTTCCTGCTGAACCCAAAATGGGGCCACTCTGCCTGGGGAAGGCAAGCGTAAGGGGAGGGCCCAGCGGAGCATCTCAACGATCTCTGGTAGACGAGGATGGGAGTGGGCAAGTCTCAGAGGCGCTGAGTCGCAGGCTAGAACCAGACGGATCCACAGAATTTTCTCATGTTTCCGCCCTTCCCCTGCTGTGCCTCCGAGGAGGACAGCCGCACCAGTCGGCGGCGTTACCAGGAACGCAAGCTGCGCATGCTGTCTTTCTGGCGCGATGGAATCGAGCGGCAGCTGGCGGCAGTGACAGCCGCGATCAACACCCTGGAAGCACAGATGCGCCGAGACCAGCCGCTGGACCCTCAGGATTGAGCCTCAGTTGCCCCCACTGGCTGCGCAACTGATCCAGCGCTCCAAGAAACCAGCGGCGGGCCGTCATCGGACTCACCTGCAGCTGCCGGGCGACGCGGCGATAGCTCCAGCCTCCCAGAACGACCTGGCGTACCAGAGTGGCCAGAGCCGGGTCGAGGTTGGCCAGCAGCCGCTCCACCGATGTCGGGCTGCTCCCGTTGAAGCCAGTCAGGTCATCGTGACCGCCTGAGACTTCCTCCCGGCTGGCATCCGGCAGGGCAGTGGGTTCGGTTCCGACCAGACCCTCCAGCGAAGCGGCACGCTTGAGTTGCTCCCCCTGGCGCAGCACATGCCACTGCTCGGGGCTGAGGCCCAGAGCCCGCCGCAGCTCCTCGGAGCCGGGGGTGCGCCCCTGCTGGCATTCGATCTCCCGTCCCAGCACCCGCAACCGATCGAGCATCTCCACCTGGCGACGGGGCAGCCTCACGCAACCGACGGAATCGCGCAGGTAGTGGAGGATGGCGCCCCGCACATGGGGCCGGGCAAAGGCCTCAAAAGGCACAGCGCGGTCCTGGTTGTAGAGCTCGGCGGCGCGCAGCAGCCCCAGCATCCCGACCTGCAGGAGGTCATCCAGGGGCTCACGGCAGCAGCGGGAATAGTGCAGGGCCAGGGGCCGCACAATCTGGCGGTACTGGAGCACGCGTGCATTCCGGCGCTGCTCGGCGGTGGATCGAGCGGCGGCTGGTGCTGGCAGACAACGGCGAGACATCGAATCGGAGGCGAATGGCCATCGGAGAGCACCGGTGGGGGTCTCCTCGGTTCACTCAGCCGCAGCCGGGCGACGTCCTCAACCGCGATTCCACGGAATCAGCCGGCCGGAGGGGCAAGATTCCGTGAATCCACGGCCTTCGAGCCCAGCCTTCCAGTCGCCAGCTGCACCGTGACTGCGGGAGGAGCCTGTTCAAGAGGGTCCGGTCGGCAGTGATCAGCCCGCAGGGATCAGTCGGGGGCGGTCAGTCCCTCGATCTGGGACTCAAGCAGGAGCTCGGGCGATGCCGCCACCTCTTGCAGCAATCGAAAGGGGCCCTCTGTCTCAATCCAGTCCAGACGTGAGGATGGACAACACAGCAGGCAGCCGGCGAAGCCGAGCGCATTGACACTGAAACCGGCCGCATGTTCCCGCACCCGCCGCACGGTCAGGAACCAGTCGTCATCGAAGAGCAGGTTGTAGGGGTGACGGGGCTGACGATCGGATTCCGGGCTGCCCAGGCCGAGGGAACGGCAGTGCTCCTGGTAAAGGCTGGGCAGGTCGGAGCAGCCGAGTGGATCGTGGCGGCGGCTGAGCCTGTAGGCCCAGGGCCAGGCAGGAGCCAGCCCATCGAGCTGGCAGCGCAGCCTCGGAGCCAACGGGCAACTCGGTTCGCCGGGGTGGCGCGGCAACAGCTGCAGATGCCGATGCGGCTGGCTGGCCCCGGCTTCGGCACAGCTGTTGAAGAACCAGAGCCCGCCGGTATCGCTGGCTACGTGGGCCACGCTGGCCCAGTCGTTCTCCTGCAGCCAACCGGCCTGAGCTTGCCACTGGCTGGTGATCAGCAGCAGATGGCCCCGCTGCACGGGGAATTTGTTGAGCAGCACCACATGGCTTTCGCCCAGCAGCTCCACCTGCAGCAGCGGTTCCCAGGGCAGGAATGGGTTCGGCTTGGGCCCGCCCGCCCGCAGATGCTTGGGGGTGCTGGAAAGCAGTCGACGCAACACGAAGGGGGCGCTGCTCGGATGGGGCACCCGCTCCGTACGCAGTGGCACCAGGGCACCGGCGGCCAAGGCCCGCTCAGAGACGGCCAGGGCACGACGCCAGAGCCGAGCGGCGCGCTGGCCGGGACGCGTGCCCCGCATCAGGGAGTTACCCGGCACCGGCCTTGAGGCGGGCCAGGGAGGCACCCTGGTAGTAGCGGCCGAGGATCTGGTTGTACCGAAGACCCTGCTCAGCCAGATCCTGGGCACCGTGCTGGCTCATGCTGGCGCCGAGATGGCCATGGGCCTCCGAACTGATCTGCTGGGTGGAGGCGTAGAGGCTTTCGACGATCCCGCCCTGGTAGCTGAGGATCAGGCCGGCGGTGGAGGCAGCTGCCTGTCGGGTTCGCTCGCTGACGCTGGCCAGTCCGCGATACGCCTGCCAGCGGGTGGTGTTGCCCAGGTGCCAATGGCGGCTGGCCGGCCGGGCCATGTGAGCCAGGGCATAGGAACGGGCCGCCACGGCCTGGGCCCGCAGGGCCTCCATGTTCCAGCTGCTGGGCATTTCCGCCCCCACCACCGAGGCCACGTAGTCCTCGAGCGAAAGATGGTTGACAAGCTCCACGCCACTGCCGTTGAGCAGGAGCCTCAAGCGGCCTGCATAGGCCTGGCCATCAACCAGCAGCACGCCGGAACTTGTCTGTAACCAGGCTTCCGCCAGGCCGGATGGCAGAGCCCCCAGGGCCACAGCATCACCAGCGGAACCCTGCTGCAGCAGGCGGCCGTCGCGGCTGAGCAGCTGCCAGGGGCCGCTGGCCCCCAGTCGGGGCTGGCCGGCAGCCCCCAGTAAGGCCACGCGGATCTCCAGGGCCACCGGTGCACCAGCCCCAGGCTCCACCAGATCGAGGCGCTGGGACGCCGCACTGGCGGCCCGCTCGGCCTGGAGGCCGCTCAGCTGGTCCTGGGTCGGCGCCATCCGCTCCTCACCGCCAGCTGCGGTGCCGGCCGCGC